>NZ_JAWVAV010000074.1:0-6324 GCF_033599315.1 Acinetobacter sp. OYA S30 | reverse complement strand
CAAAACTAACCAAGAAATTGTTCAGCGTATTCGTGGTACCAAACGGCTTAACTATGAAGATGGGATCTTAAATGGTACCAAAACTGATATTGAGCGAACGGTAAGAACTGTGCGAAGTCATGTAGCTAATCAAGCCTATCTAAATAGCTTCAACCAAATTGGCTTTGAATATGTCCGATTTGTTAGCGTTTTAGATGGACGAACTTCTAAGCTTTGCGCTTCATTAGATGGTTCAGTGTGGGAAATAAATGATCCGGCAAAGCGAGTGCCGCCGTTACATCCTAACTGTCGCAGTATCTTGGTTCCGGTCGAGAAGGACGGTCAACTTGTTGGCGAACGGCCATTTGTAATGGACGAACGTAGAGTTAAAGACATCCCCAAAGAAGAGCGAAGCCAGTTAATAGGACAGTTAGATGCAAACACCACATTCAAAGAGTTCTTTAAGAAAACAGATGATTTCTTTCAAAGGGAGTGGCTAGGGCAAAAGCGCTTTAAGCTCTATAAAGATGGGAAATTTGATTTTGAAAAGTTCTTTGATCCTGAAGGCCGTTTCTATAGCTTAGATGATTTGAGAAAGTTGGATGAAAAAGCTTTTAAAAAGTTGGGTCTGTAATTTTTCTTATGTTATATTTTTTAAAACATCAGAATTTATACAATATGAAAACAATAGCTTTTGTATGTCTAACCCTAATTTCCATCACTTGTTTAGCTGAACCAAGTCAAAAATATCTTAAAGAATATGATCGATTGTCTGAAGCTTTGGAGTCAGCAATGGCAAATGCATATTCTTTTGAACCTACAACTAGCCAAGTAAAACAGGCTGCTCAAGATTTAGAAGCTAAAAATAATTTATGTAGAGCTGCCCAGGCGAAACTAAACCTCACCACGTTTTTAAAAGACAATTTAGAGGAATCTAAAGAGCTTTATAAATCTATTGATGGTGCAGAGACTCTAGATAAAAATTATCTTAGTGGACAACAGCAGGAACAACAAACTCTCGTTTCAAATTTGAAAAAAGACCTTGTTGGAACTGGATTTAACTGTGAGTAATTATTGCCGATTACAGGTAATTCTAAACTCACTTAAGACACAATTTTCACCTATATAAGCGCCCAAATGGCGCTTTTGTCATTTATGGAGTTTGGCTTATGAGTGAATCAAAAGTTAGACATTTGGTACTTAAAAGAGTTTCAGATAAATCTTCTCATCTTGCTCTTTGTGACGAGGAAACAGGTATTCCATTAGCTGGATTAACCTCTGTAAAAATGAATTGTAGTGTTTTTGAGGGTCCAGCGACTATCACGGCAACATTTGATGTAGGTGGTCCTCAAGGCATCCGCTTAGTTGGTGATGAACCTAGATCAGAGGTTTGGAATAAAAAGTAAACGTAGCTAAAGGTACTACAAATGTCTGAAAAGCAAATCAATATGTCAGATGCTCAATATATTCTGAGCACAAAATTAATTCTGGTGCCATTTCTTCAAATTAAGATTTCAAGAGCCATGGCAATTTATGGTTTTACTTTTGAAAGATTAAAAGCGATTGCACTCATCAATTAGAACTTAATTTTTAACCTTAGCACCTTCGGGTGCTTTTTTTGTGAGAAGAAAATGATCAAAGAAGTAACAGAGCAAGAGTTAGCTGAAAAGTCTGTGGCACCCCGAGTAACTAAAGCGCAAATTGATTCATTGATGGAGCGTGTTACTTATACGGTAGAGCAACGCCCCGGAGGCACGACATCTACTTTTGTACATGCATTTTTAGATGGAAAGTTTTTTCTAGCAACGGGTTTTAGTGCATGTGTGAATGCTGAAAACTTTGATGATGAAATTGGTGAGCGTATGGCTCGTGGAAATGCAGAAAAGTCAGCCGAAAATAAACTTTGGGAGCTAGAAGGCTACCGTTTATTTGCAACAAATTTCTAAGCTTTCAATCGAAATTTAGCGCCCTAAAGGGCGCTTTTTTATTGCCTGCCGAAAGCGGATGCTAACGGCGAATCCGGGCGGATGCCCATTTTGTATATATAGGTTGGATGGCCAATGAAACTTAAAACAGTAACAATCGACGGTAAAGTTTATGCGGAAGTAGACGGTGATAAGCCGATCTATATTCATGATGACGGCAAAGAAATGCCACATGATGCACCACACTCGGTAGCAACAATTGCACGCTTAAACAATGAAGCTAAAACACATCGTGAAGCCAAAGAAGCAGCCGAAAAAGCATTAAAAGCTTTTGAAGGAATTGAAGACCCAGCGGCAGCTAAAAAGGCATTACAAACAATCCAAAATCTCGACGATAAAAAGCTGGTGGATGCTGGTGAAGTTGAGAAAGTGAAAGCTGAAGCTATCAAGGCAGTTGAAGAAAAATATGCTCCGATTGTTGAGCAACGTGACGCACTAGAAGCCTCTTTACATAAAGAACTAATCGGCGGTGGTTTTGCTCGTTCTAAGTACATTCAAGACAACATTGCAGTACCTGTGGACATGGTTCAGGCAACCTTTGGTCATCACTTCAAAATCGAAGAAGGCAAAGTGGTTGCATATGATCCGAACGGCGAAAAGATTTATTCACGTGTCCGCCCGGGTGAACTTGCAAATGTTGATGAAGCTTTAGAGTCATTGGTTGGTGGATACCAGCATAAAGACTTAATTCTTAAAGGTGGTAAAGGAACTGGTGGCGGTTTTCAAGGTGGGGGCAAAGGTGGAGCGCCTGCAGGAATGAAACGCAGTGAAATGTCTGTTTCTCAGAAAGCAGATTACATCAAAGAACATGGCAATGATGCCTTCCTAAAACTACCGAACTAATCATTAAATATTTGGAGATAAGTAGTTATGACTACAACAGTTAATTCCGACATGATCATCTACAACCAACTGGCTCAAACAGCCTATTTAGAACGATTACAAGACAATTTGAATGTTTTTAATGAAGCTTCCAATGGTGCGATTATTTATCGTAATGAAATCATTCAAGGTGACTTCAATAAAAATGCATTCTACAAAGTTGGTGGTAGCATTAAACATCGCGATGTGAACTCCAATGCAAAAGTAACTCCGGAAAAAATCGGTGCAGGTGAGTCTGTAGGTGTAAAAATTCCATATAAATATGGTCCTTATGCATCAACTGAAGAGGCATTTAAGCGCCGTGCTCGTACACCAGAAGAATTTGCTATGGTTGTTGGTTACGATCTTGCAGATGCATTGGTTGCAGGCCGATTAGAGTACAGTTTAGCTTCTTTAAAAGCTGCTATTTCTAGTAATCCCGATATGGTTGCGAAAGGAAGTATCGTTGTTGATGGCCGCAAAGCATTAACTCGTGGTATGCGAAAGTTTGGTGATAAGTTTGGCCGAATTGGCTTATGGGTGATGAACTCAGATACATATTTCGATATTGTCGATGATGCTATCACTAAGCAAATTTACGGTGAATCTGAAATCGTTATCTATGGTGGTTTACCAGGAACCTTAGGAAAGCCGGTATTGGTGACGGATGCTGTAGGTGATAACGATGCTTTTGGCTTGCAGTATGGTGCTGTAACAGTAACTGAATCACAAGTACCGGGCTTCCGAGCTTATGACATCAATGATGAAGAAAACTTAGCAATCGGTATGCGTGCTGAAGGTGCATTTAACCTAGATATTCTTGGTTATAGTTGGGATACATCGAAAGGTGAAAATCCTGATCTTACATTACTTGGTTCAAGTGCTAACTGGATTAAATATGCAACCAGCAACAAAATGACAGCAGGTACCTTACTTGATTTATCAGGTACAGCGACAACTGGTTAAAACCTAAAAATTAAAACCGTAAGAGGGCTAATAAGCCCTCTTTTTTATTATTAAGAGAAAAGCGCCATGAAGATTATCTATACACGCATTGCAGCACTGGCTGCATTAGAGACGGGTATTATTGCTAACCCTGACTATTATGAAACCCCAAATCTGAAAGCAAAAGAGGTAATTATTTACGGTAATTATCCAAAGATTCAAAAGGATTACGAATCTTTAGAAGTTCCAGTTGAAGTTCGTAAATTGGAAGAACCTGCAAAAACAACTTTGGCCACTGTAAATGTAGCGGTTGGAATTACTCCAGAGCTGCAAGAAGTCATTGATCAAGCAAAAGCTGACTGTGAAAAGGTTATTGAAGAAAACGGGCAACTTAAACAGAAAATCGAAATCTTGGAACAAGCTAATGGTGATAGTTCAGAGTTAATTTCTGAAAACACACGTTTAAAAGATGCAGTACTCCAAGCTGACAATGCTACTAAAGCGGCTGAAGGAAAAGTGGTAAGCATTCAAGCAGAATTTGATGCTTTTAAAAATGATGTTGCTGCTATGCAAGCGCGTATAGCTGAATTGGATGCTGGAAAATCGGCAGAAAACCCAGCTACAGAAACGGCGACAAATGATTTTGAAAATTGGTCCAACGATCAATTAAAAGAATATTTGGCAAGTAAAGACATTGGTTACAAACCCTCTGCTTCAAAAGCGGAACTACTTAAGCTGATCCCAAAGGAATAATGAAATGAGCTTTATTACTGTAGATGACGCAAATTCAATTTTGGGCAGCGATTTTGCACCAGACAGTGATAAAGCTCGTCTGGTAAAGCTGGCTAATGTATGGATGAAAAACAGAATTGGTTTTGTACCAGATCCAATTGATCCACTTCTTAAAGATGCTGCATGTGAAATTATCAAAGGAATTCTGGCCAAGGTAATTTATAACGGCAAAGACCAGCAGTTGAAGCGTAAGAAAGTTAAAGCTGATTCTGTTGAGTCAGAAAAAGAATATCAAGACGGATCTGAAGCAATCTCTAGCTTTGAACAGATAGCAATTGATTTTATTGATTCACTTGATTTGAAAGATCCAAATGCAAGTTTTAATGGCTTTGGCATACCACTTTACAGGGCATGATATGGGCTTACGTGACGAAATTCAGGCAGATATTGCCGAAGCATTTAATGATGATTTAGCGGACGCCGTTCATACCTTTACATGTGAGCGGATCTCAAAAACAAATTGGGATCCTAAAACTGAAACGTATGTTGAAGTTAAAGAAAATTATTCCGGCCGTGGTGTTCTGTTCGGTTCATACAATCAATATGAGATCCAAACACTTGGAGTTCTGGCCACAGATAAGAAGGCTACCGTGCTTCAAAATGAAGTTTCCATGACACCTAAAATTGATGATGAATGGCTAACAGCTTTAGGCTCATTTCGAGTTATCCATATTCAACAAGATCCAGCCAGTACAATCTGGAAATGTCAGCTTCGAAAAGTGTAGGGGCTAAAAGTGGTTAATCCTGATTATGTTCCTGAATGGTATATCTCGCCTTTTCAACATGTGCAGTACACGCTTGCTCGAAATCAACTACACATGGATTTGTTATTTGAAGATATGGATAAGGCCGATCAATTTTTGGATATGGGAGCGGATGCGCAAGTTAGTACTTTTTCTGATGGCGCATATGCAATCGTCCAAATTGGTGATACGGCGGATAAAGACCGAATTCAAGTTTATGGATTGCTTTTACATGAAGCGGTTCATGTCTGGCAAATAGTAAAGAAGCGAATGGGTGAAAGCGAACCTAGTGTTGAGTTTGAAGCATATTCAATTCAAGCGATCTCTCAAGACCTTTTCGAAATGTACGAAGCAAGCGAGGTGAGCAATGGGATGGAAGGGGAAAAAGCCTACTAGTTTTAGTCTTGATGTGTCTAAAGCAGCAGAAGCGCATGTAAAGAATATTGTTATGGATACTGTGCAATCTTTAGTTAATTTAAGTCCCGTCGATACTGGTGCATACCGTGCTTCACATATTGTTTCGATTGGATCTGGTGACTATGACATACGTGGACCTGAAACTAACCCAATTCAAGATGCTGCTATTCAAGCTGTAAAGATTAAATTGGGCAATTTGGTCTACATACAGAATAACCAGCCTTATGCTGAGCGCTTAGAAAACGGCTGGTCTGATCAAGCGCCACAAGGTATTTATGGCCTCACTTTTAATTTTATTTCTCAAAAGTACGGTGGCTAAAATGGCAATGACTTTAGAGCAGACTAGGCAAGCTATTATTGATCGCATGCAAAGCTTTACAGGTATTGCTCAGGAACGGATTCAGTATCCAAATGCACCAGGCTTTACTGTACCAACAAAAGGTGTATGGTGCCGCTTAACGATTGCAGGCGGTCCGAGTTTTACTTCAGGTATTGCAGATAAGCCATGTACTCGCCGTACCGGTAATATTATGATTCAATGCTTTGCACGTCCCAATTCAGGAATAATCGAAATCACAAAACTGAGTGATGCATTACTTGCC
>NZ_JAWVAV010000073.1:0-6559 GCF_033599315.1 Acinetobacter sp. OYA S30 | reverse complement strand
AGCAAGTAATGCATCACTCAATTTTGTGATTTCAATTATTCCTGAATTGGGACGTGCAAAGCATTGAATCATGATATTACCGGTACGGCGAGTACATGGCTTATCTGCAATGCCAGAAGTAAAACTGGGACCACCTGCAATCGTTAAGCGGCACCAAACACCATCTTTAGGTACATTAAAGCCTGGTAAATTTGGATACTGGATTCTGTCTTGCGTAATACCGGTAAAAGCTTGCATACGATCGATAATAGCTTGCCTTGTCTGCTCTAAAGTCATTGCCATTTTAGCCGCCATACTTCTGAGAAATAAAGGTAAAGGTGGTGTTGTAAATTCCTTGTGGTGCTTGATCAGACCACCCATTTTCTAAGCGCTCTGCATAAGGCTGGTTGTTCTGGATATAAACTAAATTGCCCAACTTAAACTTCACGGCTTGAATAGCGGCATCCTGCACGGCGTTTGTTTCAGGTCCACGCACACCATAGTCTCCAGATCCAATTGAAACGATATGCGAAGCACGATAAGCGCCAGTATCAACAGGACTTGAAACCACTAAAGACTGAACAGCATCCATTGTAATTTTCTTTACCTTTTCCTCTGCTGTTTTAGCCACATCAAAACTAAATTCAGTTGGCTTTTTCCCCTTCCATCCCATCATTCACCTCGCTTTCTTCATACATTTTAAAAAGGTCTTGAGCGATCGCTTGAATTGAATATGCTTCAAACTCAACACTTGGCTCGCGCTCACCCATTAGCTTTTTAATCTTTTGCCAGACATGAACAGCTTTATGTAAAAGCAATCCATACACTTCAATTAAATTTCTTTCTGAGGTATCGCCCAACTGAACAACTGCATACGCGCCGTCAGAATAAAAATCAACTTGTGCAGCAGCACCTTCAGTAGACAAGAACTTATCAACGTTATTCATGTCCTCGAATAACAGATCCATGTGAAGCTGACTTCTAGCAAGAGTGTATTGAACATGTTGAAATGGTGAGATATGCCATAAAGGTACGTAATCTGTGCTAACCATGGTCTACCTTTTAACTTAGCAAAGGCATTTCAGTTGCCTCTCTGCCATCAAATGCATTATGAATAAAAATGCCATCCACATATTCGGGATGGCATTCGCAGTGAAAAAATGAATGAGGTTTTAAATCATCATCAGGTACAACCTGAAAGCTGTCATAGACCTCATGTGCAGTCCAAGTCATAATTACTCCAATAAAAAACCCACCGAAGTGGGAATCATGATGAAACTTGTAACGGTTTAAGTTTTCTAAATACTTCCATAATTCTTGTATAGTGGATTTCATTTTCTTTTGCGTATTTATCCAAATCAGTTTTTAATTCTTCTTTTCTAGAGAGTGATTCTGTATCTAAAAATTCAGCAATTGCATCATATTCAATTACAATTTCAATTTGTTTAAATAAACTCAGATACAAACCCAAAAAATCACCATCTAACTTCTTAATATTTTCCTTAAAACTTATAGCTTGATCATCTACTGCATCAATTTCATCTACCTTTAAGAAGAGATTTGCTACATCTCTATGGAATTGCATTTGCTGTTCATTAAACTTTTCTACATCTGCTTTTAATCTGGGGTTAAGGTTATAAAATGATAAAAAATCATTAGTTACTATTCTTAATATCTCCTCACTCAATTTCTCATTTTTCACAGCTACATGTTGTTCTCTCCAGTCATTGAATAAAACAAATGCTGCAATTGGAGCAAGAAATGCTGCACCTATTGTGAATGCATCTTTTAAAACATCGTATGCTTGCTTTTTATCAAGTAAATAATGATTCCATGGAAATGAACTTAAAATAATAAAACTAATTAACAAATAGCCTATTACTCCACCACCAACGAAATAACATACTCGTTTAATTTTATCTTCTAATTTTCTACTGGCCATATATCCCCCTAATTTAGAAGGATATTAGAACAAGTATTTAAACCTTCCTCAACTGACATTTCCAGATTGTACTGGCCGGATCTTGCTGAATATGAATAACTCGAAATGAGCCTAAAGCTGTTAGCCATTCATCATCAATTTTAGGTGTCATGGACACTTCATTTTGAAGCACGGTAGCCTTCTTATCTGTGGCCAGGACTCCAAGCGTCTGAATCTCATATTGACTGTAAGAGCCAAACAGAACGCCACGGCCAGAATAGTTTTCTTTAACCTCAATAGAAGTTTCAGTTTTAGGATCCCAATTAGTTTTTGAGATCCGCTCACAAGTAAATGAATGAACGGCGTCAGCCAAATCATCATTAAATGCTTCAGCAATGTCTGCCTGAATTTCGTCACGTAAGCCCATATCAAGCCCTGTAAAGTGGTATGCCAAAGCCATTAAAACTTGCATTTGGATCTTTCAAATCAAGTGAATCAATAAAATCAATTGCTATCTGTTCAAAGCTAGAAATTGCTTCAGATCCATCTTGGTATTCTTTTTCTGACTCTACAGAATCAGCTTTAACTTTCTTGCGCTTCAGCTGCTGATCTTTGCCGTTATAAATTACCTTGGCCAGAATTCCTTTGATAATTTCACAAGCTGCATCCTTAAGAAGTGGGTCAATAGGATCTGGTACAAAACCTATTCTGTTTTTCATCCAGACATTTGCCAGTTTAACCAGACGAGCTTTATCACTGTCTGGTGCAAAATCGCTGCCCAAAATTGAATTTGCGTCATCTACAGTAATAAAGCTCATTGCATTATTCCTTCGGGATTAATTTAAGGAGTTCTGCTTTTGTTGCAGACGGCTTGTAGCCAATGTTCTTACTAGCCAAATACTCTTTTAATTGATCATTTGACCAATTTTCAAAATCATTAGCTGCCGTTTCTGTAGCTGGATTTTCTTCCGCTTTTCCAGCTTCCAATTCAGCAATACGCGCTTGCATAGCAGCAACATCATTTTTAAAAGCCTCAAACTCTGCTTGAATGCTTACTACCTTTCCTTCAGCCGCTTTAGCAGCATTGTCAGCTTGGAGTACAGCATCTTTTAAACGTGAGTTTTCAGAAATTAACTCCGAACTATCACCATTAGCTTGTTCCAAGATTTCGATTTTCTGTTTAAGTTGCCCGTTTTCTTCAATAACCTTTTCACAGTCAGCTTTTGCTTGATCAATGACTTTTTGCAGCTCTGGAGTAATTCCAACCGCGACATTTACTGTGGCCAAAGTTGTTTTTGCAGGTTCTTCCAATTTGCGAACTTCAACTGGAATATTCAAAGCTTCATAATCATTTTGAATTTTCGGGTAATCACCGTAAATGATTACCTCTTCAGCACTTCGATTTGGATATTCATAATATTCAGGGTTTGCAATAGTCCCTACTTCTAATGCAGCTGCTGCCGCAATACGTGTATAGATTAGCTTCATGATGCATTTCTCTTTAATGTAAAAAGAGGGCTTAATAGCCCTCTTATAGTGAGATGTTTATGAGTTAACCAGTTGTTGTGCCAGACAAGTCAAGCAATGTGCCTGCTGTCATTTTGTTGCTAGTAGCATGTTTTTTCCAGTTGGCACTTGAACCAAGTAAAGTAAGGTCAGGGTTTTCGCCTTTTGATGTATCCCAGCTATAACCAAGAATATCTAAGTTGAACGCGCCTTCAGCACGCATTCCAATGCCTAAGTTTTCTTCATCATTGATGTCATAAGCTCGGAAGCCAGGTACTTGTGATTCTGTAACAGTAACCGCACCCATTTGCAAACCAAATGCATCATCATCACCTACAGCATCTGTAACCAATACCGGCTTACCTAAGGTACCTGGTAAACCACCATAGATAACGATTTCAGATTCTCCATAAATTTGCTTGGTGATTGCATCATCGACAATATCGAAATAAGTATCTGAGTTCATCACCCACAAACTAATACGACCAAACTTATCACCAAACTTACGCATACCACGTGTTAGTGCTTTACGGCCATCTACCGCAATACTGCCTTTGGCAACCATATCTGGGTTGCTAGAAATAGCTGCTTTTAATGAGGCTAAACTGTACTGTAAACGTCCTGCAACCAATGCATCTGCTAAATCATAACCAAGAATCATTGCAAATTCTTCAGGTGTACGTGCACGGCGTTTGAATGCCTCTTCAGTGGAAGCATAAGGGCCATATTTATATGGGACTTTTACACCTACAGATTCACCAGAACCAATTTTCTCAGGCACTACTTTGGCGGTTGAATTCACATCACGATGTTTAATGCTACCGCCCACTTTGTAGAATGCTTCTTTGTTGAAATCACCTTCAATGATCTCATTACGATAAACAATTGCACCATTAGAGGCTTGGTTAAATACATTCAAATTGTCTTGCAAACGCTCTAAATAAGCAGTTTGTGCCAATTGGTTGTAGATGATCATGTCTGAGTTAACTGTTGTAGTCATAACGACTTATCTCCAAATTTTTAATGATTAGTTCGGCAGTTTTAGGAAGGCATCATTGCCATGTTCTTTGATGTAGTCAGCTTTCTGAGAAACAGACATTTCACTGCGTTTCATTCCTGCAGGCGCTCCACCTTTGCCCCCACCTTGAAAACCGCCACCAGTTCCTTTACCACCTTTAAGAATTAAGTCTTTATGCTGGTATCCACCAACCAATGACTCTAAAGCTTCATCAACATTTGCAAGTTCACCCGGACGGACACGCGAATAAATTTTTTCGCCGTTCGGATCATATGCAACCACCTTGCCCTCTTCGATTTTGAAGTGATGACCAAAGGTCGCTTGCACCATATCCACAGGTACTGCAATATTGTCTTGAATGTACTTAGAACGAGCAAAACCACCGCCGATAAGTTCTTTATGTAAAGAGGCTTCTAGAGCATCACGTTGCGCAACAATCGGGGCATATTTTTCCTCAACTGCTTTGATAGCTTCAGCTTTAACTTTCTCAACTTCACCGGCATCCACCAGCTTTTTATCATCGAGATTTTGGATTGTTTGTAATGCCTTTTTAGCTGCCGCTGGGTCTTCAATTCCTTCAAATGCTTTTAAACTTGCTTCCGCTTGTTCTTTAGCTAGACGATGGTTTTTTGCCTCAGTCCCCAGCTCATCAATTTTTGAAATCGCACGTGGCGCATCAAAACCGACTTCCTTTCCATCATCATGAATATAAACAGGATGGCCCTGTTCATTGATTACTGCGTAAGACTTACCTTCAATAGTTACTGTTTTAAGTTTCATAGGTTTCCACCTTTAGTTATTGAGTTTCCACTCGTTACGCTGTTTGCTTCCGCTTTCGGCAGGCAATAAAAAAGCGCCCTTTAGGACGCTTCATTTCTATAAATGATTATTTACTTAAAGCTTGGCGTACAAATGCATCTTTTGCTTCAAGTAGCTTTCTTAATCCTGTGGATTTTTCAGGCCCGTCAGGAAGTTGCTCATCCATTTGCCGAGCTAAATCACCAATTGGCTTACTAACTTGCTGCAAATGTTCAGGTAAATGTTCATATTGGAAATATTGGATAATAGGGCTTGGCATTTTCTTCTCGCAAAAAAAGCACCCGAAGGTGCTATGGTTAAAAATTAAGTTCTATTTGATAAGTGCAATTGCTTTTAATCTTTCAAAAGTAAAACCATAAATTGCCATGGCTTGAAACCTTAATTTGAAGAAATGGCACCAGAATTCATTTTGTGCTCAGAATATATTGAGCATCTGACATAGTGATTTGCTTTTCAGACATTTGTAATACCTTTCGCTACATTTCCTTTGTTTGATTTGGCCTTGGTGCATCACTCACTAAGCGAACACCATGAGCACCATATGCTTCAAAAGTTACAGTAATTGTTGCGGGTCCATTTAAGGCATCAGAATTCATCTGTACTGCTCTTTGTCCAGCTAGAGGTTGTCCAGTTTCTTCATCACAAATAACCAGATAACCTTTCAAAGTAGGGTGACGCTTTAGCACTAAATGTCTTGACTCACTCATAAGCCCAACTCCTTAAAGGTTTGCTCATCCAACTTTCGAAGTTGGTCCAATGTGTATAACCGCCTCTCTGGATCGAAGAACTTATCAAAATCAAATTTTCCTTCCTTATAGAGCTTGTAACGTTTCGGCCCCAACCATTCTCTTTGAAAGAAATCATCTGTCTTCTTGAAGAACTCTCTAAACGTAGTATTGGCATCTAGCTGCCCTATTAACTGGCTACGCTCTTCTTTGGGGATGTCTTTAACTCTACGTTCGTCCATTACAAATGGCCGTTCACCGATAAGTTGACCATCTTTTTTAACTGGTACTAGTTCGCTGCGACAATTAGGATGCAACGGCGGTACACGTTTTGCCGGATCATCAATCCTCCAGACAGTACCGTCTAAATGAGCACAAAGCTTAGATGTTCTTCCATCCAATACACTAATAAAACGAACATACTCAAAACCTAACTGTTTGAAAGTATCTAAATACGTTTGATTAGCAACATGACTACGAACTGTTCTTACGGTACGTTCAATATCCGTCTTAGAGCTACTTAAAAGCCCATCCTCATAATTAAGCCGTTTGGTACCACGAATACGCTGAACTATTTCCTGATTTGTTTTA
>NZ_JAWVAV010000072.1:0-6907 GCF_033599315.1 Acinetobacter sp. OYA S30 | reverse complement strand
GAGGATGGCGGTATCTTAAGAAGCCGCCACCAAACTGTCAAGGAGGTAAGGAGACAGTTTGTTCAAAATATAGCAAAACAGTTCAGCAGTCTTTTGAGTATCGTATAAAGCAGAGTGTGCTTCTTTACCATCAAACTCAATTCCAGCTTGAATACATGCTTTTGCAAGCACTGTTTGTCCAAACATTACTGCACTTAAAGTGACCGTATCCATCACTGAAAAACTATGGAACGGGTTTTGGTTTTTTGTACCTGAGCGAGCAATGGCCGCTTGTAAAAACCCAAGGTCAAAATGCGCGTTGTGGCCTACGAGTACTGCATGAGTACAATGTTGCTGTTTACGAACTTCATTGACCGATTTAAAAATGCGACGTAAAGCAGTTCTTTCATCTTCAGCCATTGCAATACGCATTGGGTTGAATGGGTCAATACCAATGAAGTCTAGCGAACGGCGGTCGAGGTTAGCCCCTTCAAAAGGGTTAATATGTGCATGAAATGCAGGACCAGGGACAAATTGTCCCTGAGCATCATACACAATCGGAATGCATGCGATTTCTAGCAATGCATCTGTCTGGGCATTAAAACCTGCCGTTTCAACATCGACAACAACAGGTAAGAAGCCACGAAAACGTTGGCCAATGACCGGGACAGAGTTTTCTTGTGTCACACTTTTCTCCATTGCAGCGTTTTCCCGGCATGCAGCGGGATGATTTTTTGATTATCTAAATAATCAAAAGATTCTGGAACGAGGTTATCTTCTTTAACCAAAGTAATGGTAGAAGTATTACGTGGTAGACCGTAGAAGTCTGCACCAAAATGGCTAGCAAAACCTTCTAGACGCTCTAATTTACCGACTTGGTCAAATGCTTGTGCATAAAGCTCAATTGCATTTGGTGCACTATAGCAGCCTGCACATCCACAAGCATTCTCTTTTGCATTTTGTGCATGAGGAGCGCTGTCTGTACCTAAGAAAAATTTAGGATTACCGCTTGTCGCTACTTCAAGTAAAGTCGTTTGATGCGTTTGACGTTTTAAAATTGGTAAACAGTAGAAGTGCGGTTTAATACCACCAACCAACATATCATTACGGTTAAATAATAAATGTTGTGGAGTGATTGTTGCCGCCACATTACGGTCTTGTTCTAAAACAAAGTGTGCTGCATCACTGGTAGTGATGTGCTCAAGCACAACTTTAAGTTTCGGGAACTGTTTCAATAGAGGTGATAATACCTCATCTAGGAAACGTTTTTCACGATCAAAAATATCTACATGATTATGAGTTACTTCACCATGAAGCAATAACGGAACTTGATGCTCTTCTAATTGCTCAATGACTGCATAAACTTTACGAATATCACTCACACCATTATCGGAGTTTGTGGTCGCACCAGCAGGATAAAGCTTAATCGCATTTACATGTTCTGATTCTTTAATTTTACGAACTTCATCAGGTGAAGTGTGGTCAGTAAAATAAAGCACCATACGAGGGTCAAAATTATTGCCTTCTGGAACATGAGCAAGAATGCGTTCGCGATAAGCTAAAGCTTCTTCTACTGTTTTTACAGGCGGTACAAGGTTAGGCATACAAATCGCGCGGGCGAATTGTTTAGCCAAATCTGGAACAGTACGTTTTAATGCTAAACCATCACGTAAATGTGCATGCCAATCATCTGGCTGGAGCAGGGTAATAGAGTTCAAGGCAGTTCAAACTTCGAAATAAAACAAATGATAATCGATAAAGTGTGAAAATGGTAACGAGAATTACGGACAAATGGCAAAATAAAGCGCAGGGAGCTTTAAAAAATAATGTTATATTTTGTTAATGCAGAATATGTAGGAATCGACTAGTGGCGAATAGGGGAAATGTACATCAATTACTCAAATCTAAAGAAGAAATCGAGTATTTGGTCACTCTACATACCCATCGTTATGCCAATATGCCTTTGCCCAAGCAACTGGAAAAAAAATTCTGGTGTTTAAATCTTGATCGAACTAGACAGAACATCTCAAAGTTTCTAGCAAGTGGTGTACTCACTTATTTAATTTTTATTTTACTGGCCCTGCCGACCGACTATTTAGTGATTGGGGTACCTTATATTACTTTGGACTTTATTCATTGCTTACTTAGTGCAATGAATATTGCACTTGCCCTGTTATTGTTTTGGGTTTTTGCCAAATTTACAAAACTCTCCGAGCACTTTTATTTAGCTGCATGTGGCATTGTATTTTTAACCATTATTATTAATGCGATGTTATTGCTTAGTGTCGGAAATATGGCGCTTAAGAACCAGTCTATGTTGCTTCTTTCATTTTTATATATGCTCGGGTTCATATTAAGCGGTATTAAACCTTTGCATATGCTTTGTGTTGGTTTATTGGCAGCATTTTTAGTTTTTGCTTTTCTTATTTTGTTAGACGTAAATTGTGATTATATTGCGCTGGGCCGTGCTTTGTTCGGTAGTTGTATTTTAGGTTTCTCGATTAGCAGTATGCTCATCTCAAGAGAAAGAAGCCTTTTTTTAAATAACCAGCTTGCTGAAATTAATGAGCAGATCTTACGGATTGAAGCGTCGGAGTTATTGCATTTAAGCCAGCAGGATGCCCTGACTCAAATTTCGAATCGACGTACATTTGATGAGATGTTTGATTTTTTCTACTACCGAGCAAATCAAGAGAAGCGTCCTTTAGCTGTTTTATTTATTGATATTGATTTTTTTAAAAACTATAACGATTTTTACGGGCACCAGATGGGAGATAAAGTCATCTCTAGCATTGCCGCAGCAATTAAAAACTCAATTCGTCATGTCGATTTTGTTGCGCGTTATGGAGGCGAGGAGTTTGTTGTACTATTACCTGAAACACCTGCACAGGGTGCTTATTCAGTAGCTGCAAATATCTATAAAGCCATTGAACGGCAAGCGATTCCTCATGCAGCTTCTTTAGTGTCAAAGTATGTCACTATCAGTTTAGGGTTTACCGTATATACGGGTGGGCTAAAGATGGGACAAGATAGGCTTATTCATGCGGCAGATCAGGCTTTATACCGGGCAAAACAGCTTGGCCGTAATCAAATTTATTATCAGCCATTACAAGTCGCCGAAATTGCCTAACTTAATTTTAAATATAAAAAAGCCACCTATTGAGGTGGCTTTTTTGACGTTATAAGAAATTATTTTTTCTTATTGTCTAATTGAGGTACAGCAGAACCTTGACCGATTGAAAGTAAACCAGCATCTGTATAGATACCTAGTTTTGCACGTGTATCGGTAATGTCGAGGTTACGCATAGTCAACTGACCAATACGGTCCATTGGCGTAAACATTGAATCACCTTTTTCCATTGTTAAACGTTCAGCTTCGTACGTTAAGTTTGGAGATTCAGTGTTCATGATGGTGTAGTCATTACCACGACGAAGTTCAAGTGTTACTTCACCAGTAATCGCTTTAGCTACCCAACGCTGTGCAGTTTCACGCAACATAAGCGCTTGTGAGTCGAACCAACGGCCTTGGTAAAGTAAACGGCCTAAACGTAAACCGTTAATGCGGTATTGTTCGATCGTATCTTCGTTGTGAATACCAGTAACCAAACGCTCGTAAGCAATATGAAGAAGGGCCATACCCGGTGCTTCATAGATACCACGAGATTTCGCTTCGATAATACGGTTTTCGATTTGGTCAGACATACCTAAACCATGACGGCCACCAATACGGTTTGCTTCAAGAATAAGCTCAACCGGATTTTCAAAACGCTGACCATTTAATGCAACAGGTACACCTTCTTCAAAACGTACAGTCACTTCTTCTGGTTTGATTTCAACTTCTTCTTTCCAGAAAGCAACGCCCATGATTGGGTCAACGATTTTGATACCTGCATTTAGGTATTCAAGATCTTTTGCTTCGTGAGTTGCGCCCAACATGTTTGAGTCAGTTGAGTACGCTTTTTCTTTTGACATTTTGTAGTCAAAACCGTTGTCGATGAGGAACTGTGACATTTCTGCACGGCCACCAAGCTCATCAATAAAGTTTTGATCTAACCACGGCTTGTAAATTTTAAGATTTGGGTTGGTCAACAAACCATAACGATAGAAACGTTCAATATCGTTACCTTTATAAGTTGAACCGTCACCCCAGATGTTTACGTCATCTTCTTTCATGGCAGTAACGAGCATAGTACCTGTTACTGCACGACCGAGTGGAGTCGTATTGAAATAAGGAACACCACCTGTACTGATATGGAATGCACCACACTGAATTGCAGCAATACCTTCAAGCGCCAATTGTAAGCGGCAGTCAATCAAGCGAGCTTTTACAGCGCCGTATTGTTCTGCTTTCTTTGGAATTGCATCGTAGTCATCTTCATCTGGCTGGCCTAAGTTTGCAGTATATGCATAAGGCTCAGCGCCTTTTTGTTTCATCCACAATAAAGCAGCTGAAGTGTCTAGACCACCGGAGAAGGCAATCCCAACTTTTTTGCCTACTGGTACATGCTGCAAGATAGTTGCATTATCAGTCATTGCTAATCCTAACATTTATGAAAAAGACCCCGTTGAGGCGGTCTCGAGAATTCTGAATGGCGGCTATTGTAGCACTATTCATGGTGCTTTTTTTGGCAAAAAAAGCATTAATTCACTTGTTCTGATGGCTATTTATTATTTAAAGAAAAATATGGGATTATCTGCTTCATTTATAGATTGACCATAATCTCAAATAAAAAATAATTCTTGGTCATCCAAAATTATCAAAAAAGTATTAAAGTACTATGCAACAAGTTGCAAAAAAATATTGGGACGCAGCATGACAAGTTACGCCAATTTATTAAAACCATTACATTTGGGCTTCACAACCATTAAAAACCGTGTGGTCATGGGATCTATGCATACGGGGCTTGAAGACCGCTTTTTTAACTACCCAAAACTGGCAGCTTATTTTGAAGAGCGTGCCAAAGGTGGAGTTGGTTTGATTGTGACTGGCGGTATTTCTCCGAACCGTCAAGGATGGTTGGCTCCGGCTGGCGGAACCATGAATAGTTTATTTGATATTCCGCAGCACCGTTTGGTGACTCATGCCGTCCATAAACATGGTTCAAAAATTTTGATGCAAATTTTGCATGCAGGACGCTATGGTTACCAGCCATTTGTAGTGTCTTCGAGTGCAATAAAATCACCAATTTCACCATTTAAACCACGTCAACTTTCTGAAAAAAATATTCTCAGTACCATTGAAGATTATGCACAGTGTGCCGACATTGCCAAAAAGGCAGGCTACGACGGCGTTGAAATTATGGGGTCGGAAGGATATCTGATTAACCAGTTTTTAAGTCGCCATGTAAACCAGCGTACAGACCGTTGGGGTGGTGAAATTGAAAACCGTATGCGTTTCCCGGTTGAAATTGTCAAAGCGATCCGCGCAAAAGTTGGCGAAAAATTTATTATCTGTTTCCGTTTATCGCTGCTTGACCTTGTGCATGACGGTAACACCATGCAAGAAGTGGTTACGGTTGCGAAAGCTTTAGAAAAAGCGGGTGTCACTTTATTAAATACGGGTATTGGCTGGCATGAAGCACGTGTGCCGACTATTGTCACCTCGGTCCCTCGTGCAGCGTTTGTCGATTATACGGCTCATGTAAAACAACATATTTCAATTCCGGTAATTGCGTCTAACCGTATTAATATGCCTGAAACTGCTGAAGAGATTTTGGCAACTGGCAAAGCAGATATGATTCAAATGGCTCGCCCTTTATTGGCGGATGCTTTTTGGGTAAATAAAACTGCGACCAATCGTGTAGATGAAATTAATACGTGTATTGCCTGTAACCAAGCATGTTTAGATCATGCATTTAAAAATAAGCGTGTATCTTGTTTAGTAAACCCACGTGCAGGCCATGAAACTGAATTGGTTTATTTAAAAACCAAACAACCAAAGCGTATCGCCGTTGTAGGTGGTGGTGTAGCCGGTATGTCTGCTGCAACTGTTGCTGCAAGTCGTGGTCATGCAGTGACCCTGTTTGAAGCCAATGCAGATGTAGGTGGTCAATTTAACTTTGCAAAGGTTGTGCCGGGTAAAGAAGAATTTCACGAAACGATTCGCTACTTTAAAGTACAACTTCAAAAAACTGGGGTAGATGTTCGTTTAAATACTCGTGTTAATCGTGAACAACTTGAACGTGAAGGTTTTGATGAGGTGATTGTGGCGACTGGAGTCGTGCCGCGTGCATTAAAGATTGAAGGAAGTAATTCACCTCAAGTTCTTTCTTATGCTCAAGTTTTACAGGGCGCTGAAGTTGGACGAAAAGTTGCAGTGATTGGGGCAGGTGGTATTGGTTTCGATGTCTCAGAATTTTTACTTAAACCACCACATCAACCACAGCCTCAACCTTTAGCCGAGTGGCAACGTGAGTGGGGTGTAGACCCAGATCCAAATTATGTTTCTGAAGGTGGTATGCAACCACCAGTAGTTGAGCCAGCGATACGAGAAATTTATTTGCTGCAACGTAAAACAACCCCACTCGGTATTGGTCTTGGCAAGACTTCGGGGTGGGTACATCGTGCCCAGCTTAAAAAGCACGGTGTACGCATGCTTCGTGGCGTGCAATATAAAGCAGTTACCGATGAAGGGCTTTGGATTGAGCATAATGGTCAGGACCAGCTTTTACGTGTAGATACCGTTGTGGTGTGTGCGGGGCAAGAGTCGGTAAAAGACTTGATGCCAAAAGAAGGTGAGTCGACTATAGCGAACTACCATATTATTGGTGGTGCAAAGCTCGCAGCAGAGCTAGATGCGAAGCGCGCGATTAAAGAAGGAGCAGAATTGGCTGCCCAACTGTAAAATTGATGAAACAATATGCACTTGAACACAAAGCGATGATTTTTTTCTTGAATAAAATGAATAAGCTTTGTATTCTTACGCACA
>NZ_JAWVAV010000071.1:0-7745 GCF_033599315.1 Acinetobacter sp. OYA S30 | reverse complement strand
ATACGCCTATAAAAATATGCGTTTTGCCGAGTTAAAGCTTAAAGAACCTGAAAAAGCCAAAGTATGGGATTACTTTATTAATCATAAAGATTTTAAAGAAGATCGTATTGCCTCATTTATTTTATTAAAGGGCAATCAAGCGATTGAAGGTGAAGTTAATCTTAATACTCAACAAGTCACAAAATGGAATGTACTTAAAGATACTCACGGTATGGTTTTGCTTGATAATTTTGAAGCCGTACAGCGCGTAATTGAGACGAGTAAAGAATATCAAGACGCGTTACGCAAACGCGGTATTACCGATGTGAAGAAAGTGATCGCTACTCCGCTAACTGTTGGATATTTTGGCGGTAAAGATGGTCTGGATAAACAACTCAATATATTAAAAGTCGTTGCTTACCTCGATGTTGGGGATGGTAACTACTGGGCGCATCCAATTGAAAATTTAGTTGCTGTAGTCGATTTAGATAAAGAAAAAATTATCAAGATTGAAGAAGGTGCGATCATTCCTGTGCCGATGGCAAATCGACCTTATATGTCGAATAAACCCGTAGCAAGGAAGCTAAAACCACTCAATATTACTGAACCTGAGGGTAAGAACTTTAGCATTACCGGTCAAACCATACATTGGGGCAACTGGTGTTTGCATGTGGCGTTAGATTCTCGTGTTGGCTTGCAGCTTTCAACTGTGACTTATAAAGATAAGGGCGTAAAGCGTAAAGTCATGTATGAAGGGAACTTGGGTGGAATGGTAGTTCCATATGGTGACCCTGATATTGGATGGTACTTCAAATCTTATTTGGACTCTGGCGAATATGGTATGGGAACACTTACCTCATCTATTATTCCGGGAACAGATGCACCCGACAATGCAGTTTTACTTGATGCCGTGATTGCAGACTATAAAGGCCAGCCACAAGTGATTCCAAATGCCATTGCCGTGTTTGAACGTTATGCAGGACCTGAATATAAACATCACGAAATTTTTGGCAATCAGGATGCGAGTGAAGCACGCCGTGAACTTGTCGTGCGCTGGATTAGTACAGTTGGAAACTACGATTACATGTTTGACTGGGTATTTTCCCAAAATGGTGTAATTGGAATTAATGCGGGTGCAACGGGTATTGAAGCTGTTAAAGGTGTTAAAGCACGCACCATGCATGACAATACTGCCAAAGAAGACACCAAATATGGAACTTTAATTGACCATAATATTGTGGGTACAACGCATCAGCACATCTATAACTTCCGCTTAGACATGGACGTAGATGGGGAAAATAACAGCTTTATGCATATGGACCCTGTAGTGAAAGCCAATGACAAAGGTGGTGTTCGTACAAGTTCAATGCAAATTGACAGTAAAGTCATTACCAATGAGCAAAATGCAGCTGAAAAGTTTGATCCATCTACCATTCGCTTACTCACGAATTTCAATAAGGAAAATAAATTAGGTAATCCGGTTTCTTACCAGCTCATTCCTTTTGCAGGTGGAACACACCCTGTGGCGAAAGGAGCCAATTTTTCTAAAGATGAATGGTTATTTAAACGTTTGAACTTTATGGATAAACAAATTTGGGTAACGCAATATAATCCGGATGAACGCTACCCTGAAGGGAAATATTCAAATCGATCAACTCATGATACAGGCTTAGGACAATTCATTGGTAACAACGAAAATATCGAAAATAAAGACCTTGTGGTGTGGATGACAACAGGCACAACCCATGTGGCACGTGCTGAAGAATGGCCAATTATGCCGACAGAATGGGTTTATACCCTAATCAAACCTTGGAACTTCTTTGACAACACCCCGACTTTAAACTTGGGTGAAGAAGAGCAAAGCACGCAGCACGACCATCACTAAAGACCAACATGACGAGGATGGGTAACGAATAAGTTACCCATACCTGAGCACAGTTAGGCCGTTCGCAAAAAGGAATTTCTCAATGAAAAATTTATTTTCTCAGGTTATGAGAGGGACTTTCTTTGTCTCATTTTTTTCAACTGTGCATGCTAGTGAGCTAGAAATTAAGCCAACATTTGAAGCAACTTTTGGAGCTTTTAGTAGTGGTAAAAGCTATAACGGCGAAAACCTACATGATGAAAGAATCAATTGGCAAGAAGGCCATCTTAAATATGGTGCTAAAGGACAATACACCTTTAAAAGCAATCAGCTCTATGCAAGTTTGAGTGGTATTAGTTCGGCCACATTTGGTGATGGTGACGCAGGCCAAAATAGTAATGGCAAAGAACGTAAAACAGATGTGAATGAATGGGTCATTGGTTTTAAAGACGGTACTAATAAAGATGAGTTGAAGACTTATGATTTAAGTATTGGCCGGCAAAATATCATGATTGGTGACGGGTTCTTTATTGCGGGTGATGCATTAAACCTTGGAAAAGCGCCTGCGGATGGCACACTAGATCGGGGCGGCGCATATTATCTGGCAGCTCGTCGAAGCTTTGATTTTACAAGTTTGCTTCAATATAAACCGCAAGAGAATACAACGCTAAAGCTGGCTTATTTAAAGTCAGACAATAAAGCACAATTTTCACCTGAACTATTTGTGACTGATCTGATGTATCAGCTTAAAGATAAGGGCGTTGGGTTTACCTATTTAAACGTATTAGATCTTACAGATGCTGAACAGGTTTCAGGACGACAAGACCTTAAAAATTATGCTTTACGCTTGAATTATCAACCTTTACCAGAGATACAAGTTAAAACTGAGTTTGTAGTTCAAGATAAAAAAGATGGTCAAGAAAATGCTGGCTACTTAGCGTTGAACTATAACTTTTTATCTTCAAAATATACGCCTTCATTAGGCTACCGTTTTAGTCATTTTTCAGACCAATACGACCCTATGTTTTATGGAAATACGGTCGGCTTTGGTACATGGTTTCAGGGTGAAGTTGCCGGAAACTATGCTGGACCATTCAATAAAAACGCCGACATTCATCAACTTTCTTACATGATGAATTTGAAAGAAAATTTTATGTTGGGTGCTTTGGCCTATAAGTTCAAAACAGTAAATAAGTCTTTAACTAATGTAGATGGACATGAACTAGATGTGTTTTCAGTTTGGTCGGTTAATAAAAAATTCAATGTTATTCCTTTAGTTGGGCTCTATAAACCGAAAAACGATATCCATAGTGGTGGTACACAAAACTACGATCACAAAACCAATGTCTATGCGCAGTTGATTCTGCAATACATCTATTAATAAATCCTTTTAAATGAATTGAGAGAAATAAAATGAGCGAAGTTCAGATTTTAGAAAGCGTACAGCAATTTATAGCGCGACAACATGGACATTTTATTGATGGAAAGTTAGTTGCTGCCGAGCTTTTAGATAAAGTGGATATTGTAAATCCATCTACTGAACAAGTCGTTGCTCAAATTAGCATTGGTAGTCAACAAGATGTCGAAAGCGCCGTCAAAAGTGCTGAACATGCTTTTCAAAATGCTTGGGCTGAAACGACGCCGTATGAACGTGGCGTTAAACTAAATAAGTTAGCAGATTTAATTGAGCAACATGGTGAAGAACTTGCACAGCTCGAGACGTTGTCTACAGGAAAGCTTATCAATATTTCCCGTCATCTTGAAGTTGCACAATCCGTTATTTTCTTAAGATATTTTGCAGGTTGGGCAACCAAAATTAATGGCCAAACCATGCAACCCTCTATTCCTTCTATGCAAGGAGAAAAATATACGGCCTTTACTTTAAGGCAACCAGTGGGTGTAGTCGCAGGGATTGTGCCTTGGAATTTTTCACTCATGATTGGCGTTTGGAAAATTGGCTCAGCTTTAACAACTGGCTGTACCATTGTGCTTAAACCAAGTGAGTTTGCCAGCTTATCTTTATTACGTTTAGCTGAACTTGCAATTGAGGCAGGTATTCCAGCGGGTGTAATTAATGTGGTTACGGGTAAGGGGGAGACAGGACAATATTTAATTGAATCACCACTCGTTAAGAAAGTTTCGTTTACAGGTTCAGTACCAACCGGTATTGCGATTGGTAAACTTGCGATGAGCAGCGATTTAACTCGGGTAAGTCTGGAGCTGGGTGGTAAAAATGCCATAGCTGTTTTGGCAGATGCAAATATTGATGAGATTTTACCGACTTTATTGCAAGCAACTTTTGTGCATCAAGGCCAAGTTTGCGCATCCCCAGAGCGGTTTTTTGTACATCGTACAAAATATGATGAACTAGTTGATAAACTCTCGAAAGCACTTTCGCAGTTTAAAATTGGATCAGCTATGGATGAAGGAAGTATGTTTGGTCCACTTTCTAACCAGCCGCATTTTCATAAAGTAAAACATTATTTAGATATGGCAAAAGCCAACAACCGGATTATTGCTGGTGGTGAGGCTCTAGATCAGACAGGGTATTTTGTGCAGCCGACTTTAATTTCCTTTAAAAATACGGATGATCCTTTATTTTCAGAGGAAACTTTTGGTCCAGTGGTCGGGGTAATGCCATTCGAAACTGATGAAGAGCTCATTCAACTGATGAATCAGTCACGCTTTGGTTTAACGGCAAGTATTTGGACAAATGACTTATCGAAAGCTTTGCGTTTAATTCCTAAAATTGAAGCAGGGACCTTATGGGTAAATATGCATACGTTCTTAGACCCATCAGTGCCATTTGGTGGGGTGAAAGCTTCAGGAATTGGCAGAGAGTTTTCAGATGCATTTATTGAAGATTACACCGAATTAAAATCGGTCATGATTCGGTATTAAGTTTCTACGAGATATAAAAAATGGCCTATATAGGCCATTTTTTTGAATCATTAAAATTAACCTACTAAAAAATCTTTTAAGATTTTATTAAAAACTTCTGGTTGCTCGACATTAGAAATATGAGAGGCATCTATTTCTGCAAGTTTTGATTGCGGAATACGTTGCTGCATAAACTCGCCATCTGCAACTGTAGTTACTGGGTCTTGAGTTCCAGCAATCACCAATACAGGAATTTTGATGTCTTTTAACTGCTCACGGACATCCGCTTTAGCCAAAGCCTCACAACAATTGGCATAACCCATTGCGCTGCCAGCACTTAAGTCGTTACACAGGTTGTTAACAATTGAAGGGTGACCTTGGATAAAGGGATCTGTAAACCATCGCGAAGCTGCTGTAGCTGCGATTGGTTGTAAACCTTGCTCACGTACTAATTTTGCACGGTCAAGCCATGCCTGTTCTTGTCCAATTTTAGCGGCAGTATTTGCCACAACCACATGACTAAAACGGTTAGGGTAGTGAATCGCCAGCCATTGACCTGTTAAACCACCCATTGAAATACCACAAAAAGCAGCTTTGCTAACATTCAGGTGGTCAAGTAAACGGACAACATCTACACCTAATTGCTCTACAGTGTAGGGACCATTAGGTGTAGAAGATGAACCGTGGCCACGTGTGTCATAACAGATCACAAAAAATTGATCTTTTAACTCATTAAACTGTTTTTGCCACATACCGTAGTTAGTGCCTAAAGAATTGGAAAACACCAGAGCAGGGGACGACGGTTCGCCAAAAGTTTGATAGTTAATTTGTGCATCGGCAGATTGAAAAGATGGCATTTGTTTCTCCTTAAAGTGCTTCAACACGTTCAATAATCAAAGCAATGCCTTGTCCCACACCAATACACATTGAACACAAGGCATAACGACCACCTGTTTGTTCAAGCTGGTTTAAGGCTGTAGTCACAAGACGTGCACCTGATGCACCAAGTGGATGACCTAAAGCAATGGCACCACCGTTTGGGTTTACCTTGTCAGAGTTGTCTGGTAAGCCTAAATCACGGGTCACTGCCAAAGCCTGTGCAGCAAAGGCTTCATTGAGCTCAATTACATCCATTTGCTCTAAAGTCAGGTTGGCTTGTTTAAGTAGTTTTTTAATGGCTGGTGCCGGAGCAAAACCCATAATGCGTGGTTCTACACCCACTGCTGTAGAGGCAATGATCTTGGCACGTGGTTTTAAGTTGTAAGCTTGAAGTGCCTCATCAGAAGCAATCAGTAGAGCTGCTGCACCATCATTAATACCTGAAGCATTACCTGCAGTGACTGTGCCATCTACTTTCACAACAGGCTTAAGTTTGCTTAAGCCCTCAAGTGTGGTCGATGCACGTGGATGTTCATCGCTATCGATCACAACAGCATCGCCCTTACGCTGAGGGATTTCAACTGCCACGATTTCTTTAGAAAAAAAGCCTTTGGCTTGCGCGCTTGCGGTGCGTTGTTGGCTCACCAAGGCAAACTGGTCCTGATCTGCACGATTAACGTTGAACTGTTCAGCCACGTTTTCGGCAGTCTGGGGCATGGTGTCTACACCATACAATTCTTTAAGTTTCGGGTTAATGAAGCGCCAACCCATAGTGGTGTCTTCAATCTTCTGGCTACGGCCAAAAGCACTGTCAGACTTACCCATCACATAGGGGGCACGGCTCATACTTTCCACACCACCTGCAATCACCAAGTTCGCTTCACCTGCTTTAATGGCACGGGCAGCAATAGCAATCGCATCGAGTGATGAACCGCATAAACGGTTAATGGTGGTTGCCGGCACCTGATAAGGTAACCCAGCAAGCAGTGCTGACATACGGCCAACATTACGGTTGTCTTCACCGGCTTGGTTGGCACAGCCATAAATCACATCATCGACCTGTTCCCAATCTACACTTGGGTTACGCTGCATGAGGGCTTTAATCGGCACAGCACCAAGGTCATCGGCACGGACGGGTGCAAGGCCACCGGCATAACGGCCGAATGGAGTACGGATGGCATCGATGATATAAGCGTTTTTCATTCTTACATTTCCATTTTGAAATCTGTTGCTGTCATTGCTACATCGTGAAACTTTTTAGCATTTGCTGGTGCTGATCATGGTTACTAAGTTCGAAGTAGTCATGACGGAGTCTTATCGTGTTGAGTCAAATGCCAGTAGTTAATTCATGTCACTTTTTTAAAAAAGTAACCAAAAACCTTTGTTGAACAGAGGAGGCTTCCATGCCTCCCTGTCCAACGGGCGACATCCATGTCGCCTGTCACAATAGCGAATTACGGTAAAATCCAAATTAATAAACAAGAACCGCGTATTCAAAGAGTTCCATCCAGTGTTTCGCGTTGGCGACATGGATGTCGCCTCGTTACTCAGCACAACAGGGATGTTGTGTCTGAGTGACAAAGGATTTTTGTTACTTTTTATCCTTAAAAAGTAGGGTACTGCCTATACAAAGGGCTTTCGAAGACCACTATCATTTATAGGCTGTGGCGCTATTGATTAGCTGCCATACTCAATCAATTTAGAGACTTAATTCGTTGCATCAATCAAAGTTGCACCCGTTAAAGCCTGTAGCTCATCAAAGCTAAGACCTTCAACTTTCTCAATCACCTTTAAACCATCTTTGGCCACATCAATCACGCACAGGTCAGTGTAAATACGGTCAACACAGTGTTTACCCGTTACCGGATAGGTCAGTTCAGCGACAATCTTCGGCTCACCTTGTTTGGTGACGTGGTCTGTAGTGATAAATACTTTCTTGGCACCAACCGCTAAATCCATCGCACCACCTACGGCAGGAATCGCATCCGGTGCACCCGTGTGCCAGTTCGCCAAGTCACCATTGGCTGCCACCTGAAATGCCCCAAGCACCGCAATATCAAGGTGACCACCACGCATCATTGCAAATGAATCGCCATGGTGGAAAAAGCTGCCGCCTTCAAGCATGGTCACAAACTCTTTACCC
>NZ_JAWVAV010000070.1:0-8479 GCF_033599315.1 Acinetobacter sp. OYA S30 | reverse complement strand
GGTCAAATTACACTACAATCCCTATCATCCTTTTATTGATAGGGCGCACTTAGACGTTTCTTCACTTTGTTCAGAAACGGTGCGCGCTTGCAGCGGGCGAAAACAGCATGGCATCTTATCATCTCAGCGTTAAAACTGGCGGGAAAGGCAAAGCCGCTTCCCATGCCGATTATATTGCGCGTGAGGGAAAATATGCCCGTGAAAAAGACAACGACCTTGAGCATCAAGAGTCCGGCAATATGCCCGCTTGGGCAGCGCATAAACCGTCCGAATTTTGGAAAGCCGCTGACACGTTTGAACGTGCCAACGGCAGTACCTACCGCGAAATTGAAATTGCTCTGCCGCGTGAACTGACACCGACACAGCGCCTTGAACTGGTTCGCGATTTTGTTCAACAGGAAATTGGCGACCGGCACGCTTATCAATTTGCCATTCATAACCCCAGAGCGGCGATTGAAGGCGGCGAACAACCGCACGCGCATATTATGTTTTCTGAACGGCTTAATGACGGTATCGAGCGTGACCCGCAGCAGTATTTTAAACGGGCGAACAGTAAAGAGCCTGAGCGCGGCGGCGCAAAAAAGGTGCGCTTCGGTGAAACTCCGACCGAACGCAAGGCATACCTTATCGCCCAGCGGGAACGCTGGGCTGACTTACAGAATAAGCATCTTGAACGGTATCAGCATATCGACCGCGTTGATGCGCGTTCGCTGAAAGCACAGGGGATTGAGCGTGAGCCGGAGCGACATTTTGGCGCAGGACAGGTCAGGCAGTTTGAACCCGCGCAGTTACACGCAGTGATAGAGCGCAGAGAAGCGGAGCGACAGGCTCAGCACTGTCGTGATGAATGTAATAGCGTGATTGATGTTACCACCACTCTACGGGAAGCCCTCAGCGAGCGTGATAATCTGACACTGAAACACGAGCAGACGTCAGAACCTCAGTCGAAAGCGACTTCAGACAAAGCGTTTGATTTTGAAAAAGAGTCTGAAAAACTAACACCATTGGTCAATGATGCCTTGAGTGAGATACAAGAAGAGATTGACCTTCAATCCTTGATTAATGACTCGATGGCAGAGTTTCAGAATATTCATCAGGAACTGGTCAGGCAGCAGGAGCGTGAGCGACTGGCTGAGAAGCAACGCCAGCAGGAAAAAGAACGGCAGCGACTCGCCGAGCAGAAACGACAAAAGCCGGATAAAGGCTGGTCATTTTCCCGATAGACAGGATTAGATATGAACGATGAGATTAAAAAAATTGCCGCGCTGATTGGGCATCAGCAAGCGCAGGAAAAGCGTGTGGCGGCGTTGATTGAAGAATTTCAGGCGGAATCCGCTAAATTAAGCCGCCAAACAGCACAGTTGGCTCAGGTGATCCATGAATTGGACAGTGCCTCCGGTAAGATGACCGACACGATCAGGCAATCGGTGAATGCAGCCTTAACTCAGGTTGAAAAAGAACTCAAACAAACGGGATTGGCGCAGCAGAAACCCGCCGTCAATGCGCTGAATCAGGTGGTTACAGCAGCTAATGAATCCGTGAGTGCAATGCGACGTGAAATGTCACGTTATACGTGGAAATCCGCGATTTATATCGCCCTGACAATGGTTGCTGTCATGGGGGGCTGTCTCTGGGGGATGGTTTATTTTATTGACAGCGGTTATGAGCGAATTGCAAAAATGCAGCGCATGGAAGCTGTCTGGCAGCAGAAAGCCCCGCTGGCTGATATCTCCACGTGTGACGGAAAACCTTGTGTGAAAGTGGATACAAGGCAGTCATATGGTGATAAAAAAGACACCTATCTGATTATCAAACAATAAAAAAACGGCGCTGAACACGCCGTTTTCCCGTGCAAGTCGTCACGAATGCGTCCATCTGACTGTTGGCAAAGAACTTAATCCCGACCAGTCTGATGATCTCATTTAGCCCTAGGGTTTGACGGATGATGTTTCAACGGTAGTGGACATTGCGCAACCCATAAACGAATTATAACGAATGAAAAGCAGGAATTAACAGATGACAAGTTTACAACAACGTGCCGAACTTCAAATTGAAGCGCTTCGCAGTGATATTGATGTTTAAAAGTCAGGCTATATAAATGCGGTAATTAATCCAAATATAACCACTGCTGGGATTAATATTAACATAAAGACTATTATCCTTGAGGTATTTATTGGAATTGATTTTCCTTTCCAAGGATCTGATTCTAATATTTTTTTTGATTTTCTATTTCTTTCTTCCATTCTTTATCATCAATAATTTCAGGTTTATTTCTTTTTAAAAATGACAATATGAAATTATCAATATAATTTGAAAACAGGTATGTAATTAATATTAATATAAACAGTATATAATTAGTGACATCAAATCCTATAATGTCATTAAAAGAGGTGTTGTTTCTTATTTCGTCTCTCAACGTTATTAAGAATAAACTAATGACCCAAAAAGATACAGTTTTTAATGGCAAAGCCCAATTGTCTAGTAAATAATCAAATAAACTATTATTTTTATTCACTTTTATTTCTCCCGTTAATTTTTCTAGGTCCTTCTTTTAAAATGAAGGATTTTACAAATGATAAACGATCACCATTGAAGATATAATCAGGATTTAAAAAATAGCAGTTTTGGATTGTGGTTTCAGCGATAAAATCTTTTTTAATAAGCTCTTTCATACCGCGATAAAACGTTGATTCTGATATTTTTATTAAGTTTTGATCGATTAAATTTTAATAAAAATAATCATATTTACCATAATGGGCCAGTCACGCATCAAAGCTTCAAGAGCTAGTAAAAACGCGCCTCTAAGGCGTACTCACTCCTTACTCAAAATTAGCCTGTACAACATTCAACATGAGCAATAAATCGAACAGGCTATTTACCGCACTCTTATTACTATTCGCTGAGCGTACACAATCCCACATCATCGAATCATCGGTGCAAAAATCACCACAGCAGTCAGCGGAAATATCATCATCAAGCAATCCAAGTGGTAGCCATACAAAGGGCTGATCTCTCAAAGCGTTTGGAACTGTCGAACCACATGAATTACAAAAGTCATTTCGATATCCGCTTTCCTTTTTCCACGAGGAAATGAAACTACTCGAAGTTTGCCAATCAAAATCTTCAATTTTCACTATGGTGGCTAAATTATGACCAACTCCAGATTGCCTTCGGCATAGTGAACAGTGACATCTATAAAATTTCTCGGGCTGATTTTTTATCGTAAATTTCACTGAGCCACACAAACATGAACCACTAATCAAAGGAATCACCATAAAAATAAAAAAGTGTATTTACTACTATAATACCATCTGTTACGCAGTTCCTGAAAGGTGTCAATGATGCTGATATAGGGGTCAGTTTGGATATAGAAAATTATTGTACGGTAAGCCTGTTTTTTGAACAGGCTTCACCTATCTCAATGAGGTGTACTTCTGCGCTATACGGCGTTTTCCGTGGATTTTGTCTAATCGGATAACCTAAATGCGATACGGAATACGCGCTAATTTAAAAGCGATAGCCACTAGCACTAAATCAATCCCTTACGGGTTAATTTGGTTAAATAGTGTGCTAAACGTACAAGATTTTCCGATCTCCAAACTGACCCCCAATAGTGTAGGCTTAAATTCCATTGCTTTTTTCTTAGTTGGATGAATCCTAATCTTTAGTTTTTCACCTATGTTTAACTTTCCTTCAACTTTACGGATAAAGGGATTCCAACTCTCATACGATTTAAAGTCAGTCAGTACCTGCCAAACTTATTCCGGTGTCGCATTAATATCAATATGTGTAGTTATCTTTAAAGAAAGCATAATTTACCTCTGGTATCTAGAATGGCGATTCTCTGCTTATAAGCATAATTTAGTAGGGTTATTTTTTGCTGACAGTAATCCTCTTTATGGCAGACACATTTTCAAATATCTCATCAGGTGACAGTTTCTTTAAAAGTTTTTCTGAACTGTAACCCCATAAAACTGCACCGAAAGCAATTCCTACCGTTCTAGCTGCTTCATAATCGGTAATCTGATCACCAATATAGATAGTTTCTGATGGTTTAAAGTCTGCTTTTTTTAAAAGCTGCTTTAACCTAGATGCTTTTCCAAAAAAAGATGCACCGCATTCAAAGTAACTAAAGTATCGGCAGCTTGAACCAAGAACACTGGTCACATTTTCGTATCCATTTGAAGAAACTAATCCTACTGTAATTCCATGTTCATTAAGGTGTGCAAGCATTTCATCTGTATGATCAAATAGAGGAATCTTTGAAGAATTTACCTTCATAAGTTTTATAAAACTCTGAGTAATCGCAGGTAGTTTCCATACTGGTATCCCAAGATTTTTCATTATCTCTCGGGAAGATATTTCCCTAAAAGATTCAACCTCATCTAAATAAATCTTCTTGAAAGAATGCATGTCAGCTAGATGATTTATAGTTGAAACAAAGAAAGGAAAGGAATCTGCTAAGGTTCCATCAAAATCGAAAATAACCAACTTATATACTCTAGTTGGATAAGTTTGTGAGAATACCATTTACTCTACTTACTCCATATAAAATATTTTAAAATCATGAATTTAATGACCACCCCAAATTATGGGGTAGCCATACTACTTTGATTATTTGAATAGAGGTAAGCATGTACTAAGCACAACGCATTAAAGCTGATACTGCTTTTTCTAAAAATTGCAAAGTGGTAGGTTTGAGCCAGGTTCCCTCGGCAAGACTTGGTTCATTTTGCATGGCATTGCGAATCTTCGCATGTGTCGCCGGATTTTTGCCTGCGTAACCTTGCAACATGGAGAGCCATTGCTGTGCTAAACATTTTGCTTGTTCACTGTCAGGTTCAATCCCAGCATGAATGGCCTTCTCCAATCCGATCAATAACTGGGGCCAATTTTTCATCTCACGTGCATAATTTTGCTTCATAAAAGCAAATTCCTGCTCGGATAAATAACGTGCAAAAACGTTCAGCTTACTCTCGGCAAATGCTTCAAGTAGAAACTCAACCACTTCCGGATGCACACCCAATTTTTCCTGAAATGCCGATTCAGCTGAATGCATGCTATTCAATTTAACCAACCATTCAGGATTAGCAGCCGTATTCTGTTCGAGAGTCAGCATCCAGCGTGAAGCCAGGTTTTGGGCAGTTTCACTACTAGAAGATTCTCCGGCCTTAAAGAGTGCATTCGCTTCGACGACAAGCGCTTCCCATTCTTTTTGTTGTTTACTGTCTGCCTGTAAAAAAGTCAGATCTGCAAGTTCCTCTTTTGTAAAATATTGTTCGTACATAGACATAAGCTCCAGTGTTTTTAGCCAATTGTCCAGTTCCAGCTCTTCACCATTCATCAGTTGATTTTTGAGACTGCTCAAACGATAGCGCAGTTGAGTCTGCTTAATGATCATCTGATCGATTGCCTGAATCTGCCGATCAATTAATGGGGCGAGTGCCAAGTTTGGACTATTAAGAACCGCGCCAATTTCTGCCAATGTCATTCCAAGCCCTCGCAATGCCTGAATTTGGTATAAGCGAGTAATATCTTGACGGCTGTAAAGTCGGTAACCGGCGTCGGAGCGGGCCGAAGGCTGAAGTAAACCGATATCATCATAGTGATGAAGGGTGCGAATAGTTAACCCTGTCCGCTTAGCCAGTTCACCGACTTGTAATAACATCTTTTGACTCCTTTATTCCTTAGGCGTGTCTTATGCTAGAGGCTAACGTTACGTTAGGGTCAAGTATCTAAGCTATAAAAAATATTTATGGCAAATAATTTACATTTCTAATGTTTTATTTATTTAGGTAGTAGAATTTTTTATATTCCAAAAATTTCGACTCCATTTAACATAATGATGCTTAAGCGCACACCCGCTTAGGCACTCAATCAAAAAATGCCATCAACGGGTTAAAAACACTTCTTTTCTACCGTAAAAAACACCATTATTGATGTTGCTCTTTTGTTATCAAAATAGCGGTTTCGGTTTCGCGGTAAAAATGACGCCAACCGGCTATTTTTTCCAGAATTGCCACGATTTTTTGGCTGGTACTGGTGCAATGGGTTCCGGTGTTGGCGGTAGCTTGGATTCAATTAACAACATGGCTTGTTTTAAGCTATCTATGTGTGATTGCTGCGCAGTAACTAGTTGTCTTAAGTGTTCAATCTCTTGTTCCAATTGAGATGTTTTATCTGTGTCAGTTGTTCTTTGGGGTGTTACATGCTGTTCAGTTGTTACATTGTCACTGTGTGATTGGTGAACATGTTTGAATGCACCAAATACGCGCAATAACTCTGATGTATCTAGTTTTTTTGCCCCGTGTTCATCTGTACATGTGGACAATTTTCCTGTTGATATATAACGGTGTAGTGTTGTTCTACTTTTACCTATAAGCCTAGCTGCTTCACTGATTGATACCTGTGCCATGAATACCTCAGAGCCGTCTGTATTTTGCCAATATTTTCTCTAGCGTGGTTCGTTGTTTTTGAGTCAGCCATGTAAATGAGCCGTTGAGATCGTACTTGCTTTGCATATCGCTCAGGAATTTTGCTTCAAAACTAGTCAGCTGAATTTTTGCAGTTAAAGCATCATGCAATGTTGTTTTTAGCCCCTCATGAAGACGATCTTCAGGCGTTAAACGGATTGCCTTATCTTCTTTTTTTGATACTGGATCTTTTTCCAGCTCCGTCACAAGGTCTATTTGTTTATCCAGTTCAACCTGAAAGATCAGCGTGTCAGCAGGGCGGCCTCGCTTTTCAATAACTAACGTCATATTGCTGTAAGCGTTCAAGTCTTTGGCTATTGGTTTTAAAACCCAATGATTGAATTTTTTAAATTCAGGATAATTTTTTTCTAGCATCAACATAAACTTGAATTCTTTAAGGCTTATTTCAATGTTAGCTTTATTGGTTTTACGTTGAGTTAATTCCTTTAATAACCATTCATAGACGCGCATGGAATACTTGTTTTCAAAGGCTTTTACGTGCTCTAGGTTATATTTAATAAATCTTTTCAATTGAAATAAATATGGCACTATTTCCTTACTAAATCTAAGTTTTACCGCTTGCTTATCCCTATTAAACTCCGCGTAATTTACCCACTGAAATATTCGCTCAGATATAGGTCCTGTTGGATAGATTATTTCAATGGTGCGAGTCATCAATTCTCGAGTTATGTTTTTTAATCTCTGATAAGCATTATCATTTGATAAACCCATCATTTGTGCGTATTGCTGATAAGTAAATGCAACCGTTCGTTGATCTTCATTAGGATCATCAATTGTTGGATTGAGTAACGCCACACCACACAAAATCAATTTGGTTTCATGCTCAGTAAGGTCATAACGGCTTACTGCTAATTCATTTGCTTTGAAAACAACTAATTCAGACATAGCAACCTCGGTGAAGGGTTATAAATCGCTGCACTTACAATAAAGGTTCCGTGCTTTTTTTCAACTGTACCTTTTCGGTTTTTCTGTGGATCGTTCGATTTTTACTGTACCTTTTGCGCTGCTTATCCGATTTTTACTGTACCAATTCCGATTTTTACTGTACCTTTCTGTTTTTTTTGTGTTTAAAATCAATAAAATAAAAATACTAGAATAAAGAAAGAATAAAAGATAAAAAAGAATAGATCCCAGCCCTGTGGATAACTCAGAAAATTGCCGTCGATTTGCCGTAGTTAAAAGGATGTCGCAAACAACGTTTGCTCCTTTTCAAGACAAATCTAAAACACCTCGGTAGCTCCCTCGCTATGCTCGGGCAACTCGCTGTCCCTCTCTTTTGTCTCCGACCATCCAGCCACTGCGCCGCTGTTTTTTCCGTGTCATTGGGTTCGCTACGCTCACGGCTCAATCAGGAAGGAGTTGTATGCGCTTCTGTGCTGCGTTTTCAGTATTAGGCGATGAAATCTATTATCGAGCCAATAAAACCTCACCAAGGACTTCCTGTGGCGTTTTAGAGGTATTAACACTGTGCCCTAATCTTCCTTTTTCTGATTGAGTAATGCTTGCCCTTTTATTTTCCATTCTGCTCATTTGGGATTCTCACGAGGTAATTCATGCAAGCTGGCTAATGCACCCAGTAGTTTCGCGGGGTCATCCACCGGTTTACCCGTTTGACTGTCCACTAACCCTGCCATAATGAGTAATCCCGCCGATTGATAAAGGGCATGGTCACGCGCTTTACGGGCGGCTTTGGCTTCTGCCCGCTTCTCTGCCTGAATAAGATTCATCACTTTCGCGCGGGCTTCCTGTGCTTTTTCTGCTGCCCGCTCCGCCTGAATTAACAATGAGAGCGTCTTTATTTCTTGGGCAGTTTTATCCGCTTTATCGTGCAAAATCACCAATAAGCGTTGTTGCTCATTCGGTGCTTTTAAACCACGGATATATTGCACTCTGTCTGCCACCCATTTAGCCTGTTTTTCGTTTTTCATCTTTACCACTCATGCTGTTTTTAGAATAAAATAATTATGCTCATGATTGGCAACTCA
>NZ_JAWVAV010000069.1:0-8484 GCF_033599315.1 Acinetobacter sp. OYA S30 | reverse complement strand
TAACAGCATCAAAAACAGTATTGGTGGAAATACAGTTGTTAATCCGGATGGTAGTCTGACTACTAGCAATATTGGTGGTACTGGCAAAAACAACATCAATGATGCGATTAGTGAAGTAAAAAATACAGCTACGAAAGCGAAGACTACTGTAACTGAAGGTGACAACATTGTTGTAAAAGAAACTGTTAATAAAGATGGTAGTACAAACTATGAAGTAGCGACCAAAAAAGATCTAACTTTAAATAGTGTAACTACAGGTGATGCCGTACTTAATCATAATGGCTTAACCATTAAAGATGGCCCAAGCATCACTAAAGATGGCATTAATGCTGGTAGTAAGAAAATTACTGATGTGGCTAATGGTGTAATTGCACAAAATTCTAAAGATGCTGTAAATGGCGGTCAGGTTCACCATATCTCTAATAGCATCAAAACCAGTATTGGTGGAAATACCGTTGTAAACCCGGATGGTAGCCTGACGACCAATAACATTGGCGGAACAGGTAAAAACAACATCAATGACGCAATTAAGTCTGTAGATGAAAAAGTCACCAATGGTGTAAATGACTTGACTCAAAAAGGTCTGAATTTTGGTGCGAATGACCAGAAAGCAACCCAAGGCAAAGCAGTTCACCGTAAGCTTGGTGACACTATCAATATTGTAGGTGGTGCGGACGAAAAAACTGCTGAGGATAAAACTAGTGGCGAGAACATCATTACCCGTACCACAGAAGATGGTGTCAAAATTGAGATGTTAAAAGATGTGAAGTTCGATAGCGTGAATGTCGGGGGCCATGTCTTAAATCAACAAGGTCTAACCATTAAGGGTGGGCCAAGCATCACAGTGAATGGTATTAATGCAGGTGGTAAACAAATTACCAATGTTGCAGACGGTATTAATGCAAAAGATGCGGTGAACAAAGGCCAATTAGACAAGCAAATTAACGAAGTTAAAGATCAAATTGGTAAAGATATTGGCAAGCTTTCTGATCATGCTGTGCAGTATGACAAAGATAAAAATGGCAATGTCGACAAGAACTCAGTCACTTTAGGTGGTGGAGAAAAAGGTACCAATCTGAAAAATGTAGCTGACGGTAAAATTGCTGAAGGCTCTAAAGATGCCGTGAATGGTGGTCAATTATGGAATGTTCAAAATCAAGTCGATAAGAACTCGAATGATATTAAGAATATTCAGAATAACATCGATAACATTTCTAATGGTAAAGCTGGGTTAGTTCAACAGCAAAAACCAAATGGTGAAATCACGGTCGGTAGAGATACTGGCGGTACTAGCATTAATATGGCTGGTAAAGAGGGTGATCGTGTTGTTCAAGGTGTTAAAGATGGTGAGATTAAAGCTGGTTCGAACCAAGCTGTAAATGGTGGTCAAATCCATAAAATTTCAGAAAGCATCAAAAACAGTATTGGTGGAAATACTACGATTGATCCTAAAGATGGCTCAATTACAACCAACAATATTGGTGGTACAGGTAAGAACAATATTAATGATGCGATTGGGACCTTAAACCAGTCGAACCAAGAATTGGGTAACAAAATTACCAATCTGGGTGATCAGTTACAACAAGTGTTCTATGACACCAATAAACGTATTGATGACGTTGAGAAAAAAGCTAATGCAGGTATTGCCGCTGCCATGGCCTTAGAAAATGCGCCGTTTGTAGCAGGTAAATATACCTATGCTGTTGGTGCTGCATATCATGGTGGTGAGAACGCAGTCGGTGTGACCTTACGCAAAACCTCTGACAATGGCCGTTGGTCAATTACAGGTGGTGTGGCAGCTGCTTCTCAAGGTGAGCCAAGCGTCCGCGTTGGTATTAGTGGTGTGATTAATTAAGAAACTGGTTGGGAGGGCAATGCTCTCCTTGCTCGACAGATTAAAGAGATTATAGAGATGAACAAAACAATCCAAAGCTTAGTCTTAGCAGCTTTTGCTGGTTTCGCAGTCACAACTTATGCAAATGAACAGGCTCAGCAACAGGAAATTCATTTTCCAGCGATTGAAAAGAGTTATTTGAAACAAGTAAAACGTTATGAATACCAAGATATTGCTCGTTTAGATACAGGACTAAATAAAGATCAAATTCGAGCTTTACTAGGCAATCCACAATTTAGTGAAGGGCTTTTTGCAGTAAAAGTTTGGAACTATGTGCTAGATATCCGTGTTCCCAACACACACCAGTACCAGCGTTGCCAGTTGCGTATTGATTTTGATAAGCACTATTTAGCAGAACGTTTATCTTGGAAGGGTGAAGCGTGTGAAGGTTTAGTTGTTTTGGGAGAAAATAATCAGGCACCAGCATATAGCACTGTAATTGCAGATCGTACAGCGAGTGTTCTATTTGCTTTTGATCGATTTGATGCGAGTGCGATTGAAGAAGGTACTAATAGCGTTGTGAAAATTGCTGAGCAAATTAAGAAAAGTCCAACAACAACCCCAATTATTGTTTCTGGATTCACAGACCCATTGGGTAAGTTTAGTTATAACCAAGAGTTATCATCTAAACGAGCGAATACGGTTGCCAAGTTACTGGTACGACAAGGTGTTGAACCAAGCCGTATACAAATACAGGCGAATAGCCAGACCGACTTATACAAGCAGTGTAGTGATAACAATAGTTCACAACTTATTCAATGTTTAGCGCCAAATAGACGTGTTAATATAAGTTGGTAAAACGGTCTGTCACGGCAAAGTAACCATCCTTAGGGTGGTTACTTTTTCGTTTTTAAGGAGCTAAAAAAGTAAAAGGATATATTGGAGATTTTATAAATTTTATATAAAAATCATCTTTTAAAATAATAAAAGTGCTGTGGAGTCAGTAAACCATCTAATGGTTGATCCCAACTTTGACGTTCTAAAGTGTGTTCAATAAATTGAAATTGATGTGCCAATCCTAAACGGTAAGGTTTATGCTTAGCACTTGCCAATGTACGATCATAATAACCACCACCCATACCAATACGTGTCCCATAGTGATCGCAAGCTAAAAGTGGCATAAGTAGCAAATCAAGCTGTGATACATGTTTTCCGCGAGTCGCCATAGGTTCTTTCATTCCCAATGGGTGATGAGAAAAACGACGACTTAAATATTGGTTTTTATTTATTTTTACCCATACTAAACGTTGGTTCATCGAACAAATCATGGGTAAATAAACTTGTTTGTTCTTTTTAAAACATAATTTGATAAGAAGATCGGTATGGATTTCACCAAAAGCATGCAGATATAAACCGATTTTTTTTGATGAATGAAAAATAGGAAGGTGATTTAGGCAATGTAAAACATTAAGCTGAGCCTGTTTTTGCTCAAATTGGGTTAAAGCTCGTCTTCTAGATCTTAAATTTTTTCTAATAAAACTTAATTCATTCATGGAGAAATCTAACAAAGATTTGCGGACAGTCGAGCAAAATTATACCTACTTTTCTATGGTTTCACCGAAATTTAAAAATTATTAAAAAGCAGTCTTCTAATGTATTAGACCAGGTAAAAATAGTTTTGTTGGGAGGAGAAGCTATCTACATATAATTTTTTCTTTTTTACGTATTTACAGTATTTATTTACATTTAATCAGGATAAGTATATTTAAAGATGAATATGAAAATGTGAAATCTATGAAGTTAAAATTTTTAACAATTATGTTATGTGTGGCATTGCTCAGTGCATGTACGAAACAGGCAGAATCTGAGGCACCTCAAATTGATTATAAAGCTCAATTTGAAGAGTCGGACCGAAAAATTGGTGAATTTTTAGATCAGTTAGATAATCCAAATACCCCTCAAGAAGTTAAAGTTAAAATTTTATGTTATGACTATCCTGAGGTGTATAAAAAACAATACATGCCTGCACTGATAGAAGTTTCACCAAAACCGTACACTGAAGAAAAATTATTGTCAGATTTGAAAAGTGCAACTGACTACTATAAAGGGACTTTGGGGATAAAATGTAATGAATAATATTTGAATTAAATCACGATAAAAATTTAAAAGTGTGAATTGATTGGCATTATTTAGTTGTGCTAAATTTCTTCTGTTAATTACTTCAACTTTTCTCTGGATTTGAAATGCAGATCTTAAAATTTTTACAGAGTTTTAATACAGTCGGCACCTATTTAACACTTGCTTCCATCTTGCTTGTGGTCATGATCATTTATTTTTATGTAATTAATCCTGCATGAACATTTTGAAAGGAATAGGTCTTCTCATCTATTACTTTTTTAAGAACGGAAGATGAATAATAGGATAGGGATATGAAATTTAAAATATTATTATTAAGTTTTATTGCCAACGGTTGCTATGCTAATGAAAGTACAGCTGACCCAGATATTTGTAATATCGTAAAAAAGGTCGCTTATAACGTGATGGAAGCACGGCAGCAAAAAGTACCAGCACAAGATTTACAACAAATTGCTGATGGGCTGGCAGATGAAGAAGCCAAGCAGCTTTATCAAGACTTAATTAGCTCAGCTTATGCTGCCAAAGTATTTAAGACAAATTTCTTTAAACGCCGAGCAATTGAAGATTTTCAGGCAGGATGGTATGAGGAATGTTTACGTAGAAATGAATAATAATTAAAAAAATAATGAGTATTTAATTTTAAGAACAACTAATTAGTTAAGAGAATAAAAAAATAGACTGACAGGTCTGTCTAGGTATTTTAATTTGAAAATAAAATTCGAATTTATAGGTATTTATTTAAAAATAAATGCTCCGAAGATGCCGCTGCATGTCGTTACCCTTGAACCCTAAAGTTCAGCGGGATTTTAATGATTCTAACAATACAATGCAATATTAAGCAATACCTCACGATATTAAAAAATCAATATTTTTAGTAATTTAGATTAAAACAATACAATGCAATATTACACAATCTTTAGCAATACAAAAATAGTCTATTAATGGTCTATTTCGGTAAATATGGTCTATTTTTCAGGTTTAAGTCTATTAAAGGTCTATTTTAATTGATTAAAAAAGCGGCACTTAGCCGCTTATGCAGTATGTGCCATTTTGTTTTGTTCAATATACGCCAAAACATCAGCCTTCACATAATTTACCTGACGTTTGTGCGGTTTCGAAAAGGGAATACCGCCGCCTTCACATCTTTTCTTCTGCAACCATGGTAAAGATACGTGCATTACGATTGCAACCGTTTCAGGTGGGAAGGTCTGATTATCAGCAGCTTCCCAAAATTCTTTTTTTGCAGCCTCTTTTTCTGTATGTGTCATACGATCTAATTTAGTTAAACGTGACATATAAATCTCCTTAATGCTTCAACTCATTACGTTCTTTCTTCAATTGACGCAAAAGGTTGTGAAGAGTAACGGTTACAGCTTTATCTAAACTTTTAGTTGAATGGAATTCGGCAAGCTGAGAAAGCGCTAAACCAAAAATGTGGTATACAAAAACCTTTGCAGCCTCAGGATTATTTTTGAGAAGCTCCTCAGTACTTGGACAAATAACTTCTTTAAAAATATGAACTGCTACCTGATCCGGAGTGCCTTCAATACGGCTGGGATTCAAATTTACTTCACCAATTACTTTACTCATTAGCAGCTCCTGCTCCACATGTAATAGGGTCACTTGGTCTAGCCATCCAAAACTTAATTTCTTCTAGTAAAAACTCTTCACCATTTGAGTTTGATGTCCATAGGGTTTGATAATCACCATTGTCTTCATTATTTTCTCCATAAGGCCCATCCACATAGTCAGTGTTTAAAGAACCTTCATGAATTACGTTATGAGAATCCAAGAATAAAACCTCTTCGCCCTCATCTGGCAACATAGTGGAAGTTGGAATCCAAGTCGGCACCTCCTGAGCTTTTTCGCGCATGAAACTAACGGCTTTTTTCCACATTGCCCAACCACTATTTACACGATGGTAAATATCAAAAAGGTCTTCTTCACTTAGATCAGTTTTGACACCTTCAGCAATATCAAAACAGCCGCCATTCATATCGAATTCGAGGACATCTAAATGTTCGGGAATCCAATATTTTTCTTTAAAAATAGGCAATTGCTCAGCCAAAAATGCTTGTTTAGTTTTTAAATCAATCATTACCTAAGCCCTCAAATATTCTTCTTTAGTCCACTCAACAAACTCTTTATAAAGTTGTTGAGCTGGTTTATTTAACCGGTTGTGATAGTCGATCGTTATGCGGCGCCAAGCGACTGGTACCGCATAATGCTTGGTTAGAAACATCGCTTGATCCATGCCTTGCCGGACTATTACGTAGCCCAGCAATTGCAAGTAGTACATAAAACCAAGCATGTGTTTTTGGCTCACTTTCTTGTACTGATCCTTCATATTAGAAACCGTCTCCTAATAAATAATCAGGCTCAGCCTCTTGAAGTGGCGTAGATGTATGGTTCTCTAATTCAAAGCGGCGTTTCTTAACAAAATCCATGAGTCGTGATTGAATCTGTGGATCTCGTGCGGCCACATCTATTTCCAAAGCATCTAATGTTGTGAGGTCGGGCGCGTTTTGGATCTGGACCATTAGTGAAGGCGGTTCAGTTGCAGATACCTTAGATTTTTCGAGCTCTTCAAGTCGCTTGTGAGTTGCAAGAAGCAAAGGTTCCATTTGTTTATCTGACCAAGTACGTGTGTATCGATAAACTGCATTTACTTCGTCTGGTGTTTTTGATTCCTTAACTCGTAGCAGCAGGGTGTCAAGTTTCTTTTTATATTCTGAATCAGCGGTTTCTGATTCAATAGTCGGCTCAGTTGTTTGTGCTTTTTCAACATTATTTTCTGAAGGCTTTTCTTCTTCGGCTTCTTCAGTAGGCTTATTTATAAGTTTTAGAATGTCTCCAGCAAACTCACCACCGCTAATTTTAATAATCGCGCAGCAATGAGCAAAAGCATTATCAAAACTTGAGTGGACTTGACCATGCTGAAGCATGCGTAATTGTCCCTTTGAACCATTCCACTTAAACTGCTGCACACCTAATTCAACAGTTGGGCTAGGGTAAGAGCAAGTAGTACCTTTTTCTGGCGCTTCTCTTAATGGTTCTGGTACCTCAAATTCACCAATAAAAATAGTTCTAGGCTTTAATTGAAATTCGAATTTATCAAAAACATCAAAGCCAAAGTCATAAGGGTTAAATGGTTCCCAACCATTACGCTCAGTATTATTTACTAAAAGTAATTCACCGTTAGCCCAAGCAAGTTTGGCCTCAACTTTATTAAGTATTTTCATGCTGTCATCCCCGTTTTCGCTAAGGTTTCAATTTCTTGTTTAACTGCAATTAGTTTTGCCGCTTCTATTTGAATGAGGGCATCGATACCTAAGTGCTCACAGACTGTTTTTACATCGAGGCCACGTTCAGCTATGAAGTTTTGTAGCTCATCACGTTGTTCAGCTGAAATCTCTACAAAATTATTTGCCGCATGCGTTTGGCTTTGGCTCAATTGATTTTCGTGTTCACGAGCAGTTTGTTCGTTTTTGCGAATTATGTTTAAAAGCTGATTTTTTGTTTCTTCAAACTTTTGTTGTTGAAGATCCATCAAGCTATTTAATTTGCGTTTTAAGCAATAATTTTCGATGTTGATCCCAGCACGATGCATAAGATCTTCAATTTCTAGGAACTGATTACCATCGATAGTTGCATCAGCAGAACCAGAAATAAGCCATTCACGTAAACAAACGCCAGTTCCTTCATTGATCATCATTGGTTCAGTGAAAATATGAGTTCGGTCTTTAGTTGCGTTTGCAAAATGATCCGCATTTAAGTCAAGAACAGTAGTGAATTCATATTCGATACCATCACGCTGCTCAGATTTCATCCCAACCTTTTCAACTTTCTTCTTGCCATTAGTTTCGGTTTGGATCGTATCCATTTTGCTGCGTAGAGTTACGATGATGTGAATACTTGAATGGAGAATGGCATCTATAAATTTACGATGACGTGGGGTTACTTCACTCCATGCAGCCCAGCTATTACCTTTAAATTTACCTTTGGTTAGGGTATCTACAATTTCTAAACACCCGCCAGTACCAGACCATTCATGAGTAATACTGTCCAAAATTAAAATATCAAAGCCAGCCTGCTCAGCTGCTTTAATTGCGGCCGTAAATTTTTCTGGTGTATATGGAGGTGTTAGGTTCGCAGCATAAAAATCATAACGGTCTGCATATAGCGAAGCACTGCTGTCTTCTGTATCAACAACAGCAATTCGACCACCAATACCGGTAGCAAGTTTAAGTGCGCTTTCTGTTTTTCCTGAACCAGTAGGGCCAGATAAAGCAAGTCTTAACTTAGCTTGCTTGCGTTCAGCTTTTTGGAAAAATACATTCATTTTCTTATCCTCATCTTGAGCCGGTGAAGCCACGCTTCTGCTTATATGTCTTGCGGTCACGGAAAGGGATATTTGTTTCAAGTAGCTTTATCGCGAGCTGCTTTCTGCGTTGAAAATCAATTTCTTGAGTAAGTTCATTCCAAGCTTTTGGATAGTCAGCTTGGAACTTGGC
>NZ_JAWVAV010000068.1:0-8797 GCF_033599315.1 Acinetobacter sp. OYA S30 | reverse complement strand
GTTCCTCGTCATATTGCTTATCGAGTAAATGATCGTGACTCTTCATATAGCCCCCTTCAAACCACTAAAGCGATCCAGTGAAAAGATATCTCCAGTCTTCGCAGTATTTAATCTTGGTGATTCAGCCTTGAATGTCACAGCTTTATGATTCATGGCAACACTGGAGAGTTGCAGTCCGAGTAAATAAAACATTGGAGAATTCAGATTGTCTGAACTGTAAATCCGGTAATTTACTGTTGGCTTTACATCCGGAAATTGACCTTCGATTACCCTCTCGAATTCATCAGGTAACACATCACCCAATCCTGAAACAGAGACTGTCAATGTCTGGTCCAGATCACCTAACATTCCGGATCTTTGAATTGTCACTGGTAGATATTCATAAAATACCTGACCCGATCCTTCCTTATGCTGTACATATAGATCTCGGTCATCATTACGAACTATGCGGTAAGTATTTACGAAAGAAGGATGTGACAGCTCAATACACTCCAGTTGATAGACATCAACTTTCCGATTGAAAAAGAATTTGGCATATTCGTTATCCATTAGACCTCCCAGTCCTTAATCAAAGCTATATCGGCAGTCAGGTTAGGCTGGTTTTGAACAACTTCGAGCTGAGCATTTACCCGGTAAAGATTGCCATTAACTTCATTGGTCTTGAATGAGTTCGGAATGAAATTACATTGATATTGCTGACGTGCTCCCTGATCAATTACCAAGTCTGCATAAAACGAGGCTGGCTTGTTCTGATAGACTCGCCAGAACGCCATCATTTTATTGAAATCGGTTTTACTTAAATTCCAGTTCACATCAACAATGTGGCTATTACGTTTTACATCGATGTAATACCGCCCACGCCCCCCATCCAGTTGCTGGCGTTTCACATCATCACCTGGTGTTACGCCATAACCGCTGGTCTGAGGATTTAGCTTTAATTTGTACATAACTTTCCTTTAGGTAATAAAAAACCACCCCGAAAGGTGGTTTTATTGATTAACGATTCCGTCTTGCTGTCGTATTCTCAGTCAAAGACCGACTAATGGTTGAGTTTGGATTTGCGATTTGATCACTTACAAGCTTAGGTACCATTCTTGGAAGCTGCTTATCCAGTTCATCTTTAACAATGATCCGGACAGTTTGCTCATCCAGTTGTTCGGCTTCAACTGTCGCCCCACTCACCTGATTAATCACTTCAATTTTGAAATTGATTGTCGGTGTAGAAGGTTCAATTGAAGGCATAATCTCAGCTTGAGGGCGTGAAGTACGTCCTAAAGTAAAATCCTGAACATCATCCAGATTTGAACGATCTTGAACTAAACCATTTGATGAGAAGTAGACCTTGCCATCATGGAATAAGTCAGAATTTGCCGAAGACGCCAACTTAGGTGTGTCTCTATTACCTTTATAGATAATCTGAGTATCTTGAACCGGTTGATTAAAGATGTCAGATTGCTTTTGGCTTTCTATAAAGGCATTAGAGCTCATCATTGCACGGCGCATGACACTATCTGCCGAGGCATTGTTATTGAGAAAAGCTTCAGGGTTTGCACTCTTACGCATTTTCTCAACTAAACCAACACCACCCCATCTTTTAATGTCTTCTTGGGACCATACAATTTCGCCTTTGTGGACAATGCCTGCTGGAGTGTGTTTAAGCCCATTTCCTGTATAGCCACCGTCAGAGAATCCTGCGATAGTTTGTCCAGCAATGATCCCGGCATTTGCATAACCAAGTCCAGTTATCATCGTGGCATAAGTAGTTTTTTGAGCCAATGTTAATGCGGATGGATCAGCCATCACTTGTGCAGCAGCCAAGTGAGCGGAGATAATTGCTGAAGCTATAGCAAAAGATTGTTGAGCCACAAACATTGCTTTATAAGAGCGTGAGTTTTCACCACGAGCATCCTTAACAATTTGAGTCAAATTCCCCCATGTGCTTGAAGCAGATGAAAGCATCTGACTGTATAACTGCAATTGACTGTCGTGATCTGCTTTTCTTGCATCAATCGCCTTTAGGTGGTACTCATCCTCCATTTGCTGTCTGGCTTCCTTGAATACTCGCTCCGCTTCCAATCTCTCTTGATAGCTTGCTTTCTCTGACTCTAAAACAGCATTAAGATTGTCTTTTAGCTTCTGATAAGTTTGAGCGTAATCTTCATCCAATACTTGCATATTGGTTTGTTGGGGCTTGGCATAATTCATGGACTTAAGAAATTGACCAGAAGTGTCATATTTATCAGTTAAAGGGCTTCCAACACCATTGCGAATAAAATCCGCCTGAAATGCACTCATCCTCCTTCTGCGCTCTTCAAGATCAGTGATTTTCGATATTTCATCATACTCAAGAGCATATCGTTTTTTTATACGCTCCATTTCGGCCATCATGAACTGCTCAGCTTGAAACAAGCGCTGCTCTTTCGCCAATTCTGATAATGCAATTTCTTGCTTCATCTGTAACTTAAATGAATCAATCGCAATTTTGCGCTGTTCGTCTGTTAATTTCCCCTCAGCAACCAGACGTAATGAATTGGTTTCATATGTGTGCTCAAGCTTTTGTTTTTCAGTCCACTCATGGCCATTCACCTCAAAATCAAATTGTTTTTGAGCCAATTGATCTTCCGCATCAAAACGCTCTTTGATCTTTGGGATTAGGTTAGCCTGACCTGTCTGCAGTGCTAGATTAATTTCTTCATTGCGCGCCTTAGTTCGCTTCGCCTGCTCACTTTCATATTGATCTTGTAGGTTTAAACCCTGCTTGATCAACTCTAAACGCGCTTTGATTTGCTCTCCATAAGCCCTGTCACTATCACCTTCGGACAAGCCACCTTTGCCAACACCACCAGCAATGATGTCGGAATAACGGGAAACCTTGCCTACATATTCTGATACCTCCTTATTTCTTGCCTTGCTGCCAGATACCTTGCCTGTTTTTATGAACTGCTCTGCACCTGCCTCACCTGCATTATGTGAAAGTATTGCCTGAGCCAGGTTACCTGTTTTTTCATAAACCTTAGCAATATTATCAATTGCAATTTTCCCCGATTTTTCCAGATCATAACTATCTGCAACAGACATGTTATTCTGTTTACGATAGCCACTTGTTGTTTGAAAATATCCTATTGCACCAGTATGACTCTTGGCATCTCGAATACCTTTGGATTCTTGAGCCAACAAGCCTGCAATTACACTTGATGGTATTCCTTTGCTTTCTGCATACTTGCCTAAACCACTTGCTTCAATTAAAGCAGCAGAGCGTTTGGCTACCTCCAACTCAGCCTGCGTGATTTTAAGTCTCTTCTTACTCTCCTTGTTTTGCTCACGTATAGAATCAGTTCTAGCATCCGTGATGGCTTTGATTGATTCTTCTGATTTCCAAGTATCCACTAATGACTTCAACGCTTCTTGGTCTACTGCCTTAAGACCCTTAGCTACTGAATCTTTCCAAAGCTTCAGTAAATCATTAGCCTGAGATTCAGAAAAACCCTTTTTCATTACTATCTCGACAAATTGTGTATCCCACAATTTATCTGCATACAATTTCTGTAAGGACTTTTGAGCCTCATCTGCAGCCTGTTTTGTATTCTTGATAGCATCAGCATGCTTCTGTTGCTCAATTGCTGCATTTTGGGCTTTATTACCCGTTAAGGTAACTTCAATACCAAACAATTTAATGGCTGTTTTGGTCTTATCAGCCTTATCATAAGCTTCATTATATTTGTCGATTTGCTCCTGTAATGCATCTCTTAGGCTTGGGGGTAACTTCTGTTTAGCAAGTTGCTCCATAGCCTCCTTGTAGCTAATTGTGCCCAATCGAGCTTCATTAGAAATCCTTGTAAGTTCAACATTACCTTTACCGAAGTTTTGAATATCAATTAAAGCTGAACCAACAGCCATTTCTGTTTTTTTCAACTCCTCATTTTGAGCTTTAAAGGCCGTTGTTAAGTCGTTAATAGCTTTGGTTTTTGCCTCACCTTTTAAGCCTTTTAATTCTTCAGCTGTACGGTTAGCCACTTCGGCTTGTTCAGCAAGTGTTCTATTCGCTTCTTCTGCCTTACCTTTAAAATAAGTATATGTTGCTGCTAGAGCGGATACACCTAAGGTAATTGCTCCAATTGGACCACCGATCAGTCCTAATGCTCGGCTACCAATACTACCAACTAAAGAGGAAGCTGCTGAGAGCCGTGTTTGTGCAGCAGTTTGTACATTTGTAGCAGCAGTTACTGCGGCTTGTGCCTGTGCATACCGAGTCGCCGCTGCAGTAGCACCAAATTTAGCTTGGGTTTCTGCATTTGTAGCTCGTACATTTGCTAGATGAGCTTTAGCTGCATTCAAAGTAGCGGTAGCTTCTGCATATTCTGCTTGAGCATTTAATACAGAGGCTTGACGGCTTGCTAATGTTGATGCCATTCCCTCTTTAACCGCTGCGCTCTTCATCAAAATTGCACGAGTGATATAACCAATACCAACCACCAATGCTCCATCTGCAATTAAATCTAAATTACTTGCAAGAGTTTGAACGGATCCAGCTAATACCTGTGCGGCACCACTGCCTTTGCCAGCCTCACCCACAAATTTAGTGATTTCGTTATTTAAAAGTGTGAGTGATTGACCAATGGTTATATCTGTTTTTGCGAATAATGCATCGACATCATCTTGTACATTTTTAAGAGCCTTAACAATTTCTTGTGAAGTAATCTTTCCTTCTGCAGCTACTGAACGTAATTGCCCAACAGTAATACCCATGCCCTGAGCAATAGCTTTTGCTAAAGCTGGGGTTTGCTCCATTACCGAGTTAAGCTCTTCACCGCGCAAAGTACCACTGGCAAGCGCTTGCCCGAACTGTACCAATGCTGCATCAGCTGCCTCTGCACTTGCACCACTAATCGCCACTGCTTTTGACACTGTTTCAGTCAAACGCGCTGTGTCATCCATTGTAAGATTCAGCGTTTTAGCATTATCACTAAAGCGTTGGTAAACCTGTAAAACAGAATCCCAAGCTGAATATGTTTTTTGTGCGATCTGGAACGTATCTTCAGTTGCTTTATTTAGTTCAGCTTGATTATTAGTGACTAATTTAAGACGGTTCTGAAGACCTGTATAAGTATCCATATTATTTATGGCTGCATTAATCGTTACCAATCCAGCCATATATCCTGCTAATGACTTAATAGCAGTACTGTAAGAACGAGCAGATTTTTCCTGTTTATCTAGTTCTTGTGTTGTCGTTTTTATTTCTTGCCCATATTTTTGAGCTTGTTGTGTAGCTTGTTTAGTAGCCTCAGCAGTTTTATTTACTACATAAGATGAATTATTAACTGTAGTATTAAAATTTTGAACAATATTATTTGTGACCTTAATTTGCTTGCCTAGCTCTTCAGAGGTACGGGTAGCTGAATCGCCTTTTTCAGTAATCTTAGACATTTCTGCAGCTAAGGCTTTAGCATTGCGTTCAGCATTTTGCGAATCAATAACAATGACCAAACGGGATTCTTGTGCCATATCACTTTTCTCCAGGCAATAAAAAACCCGACACTTGGCCGGGCTGTTGGTTTAGTTGAATCTATATTTCTTTAGCGCATTTAAGTGATGCAGCTTTTAAGGCATTATCTTTCTTGTAAACCATATCTATATTAAATGCAGATAATGTTGTTTTTGCTTCTAAAACTTCTTGGTTAAGGGCTATAACTTTTAAGACCATTCCATTTTGAGAATAAAGTTGACCATTTGAATACTTAATCTTATTCAGAGTTATGTTGCCACTTGTGTCTTCACAAAGAATCCCGTTGCCATCTTCATTCAACTTAATCGTAGAAAGCCCTGGACCAACCGAAGTTGTCCAAATACCTGTAGCCTGCGGCTTTGTTGGAACAATATCACTGAATTTATTATTTATCATTTGAGTTACTGGAGTAACACAGCCACTTAATGAGATCGCAAGGCCTAATAAAATTATCTTTTGCATATTTCCAAACCCTTATCTTCAGATAGAATTTAACATCGACTTTGGTTAGCTTCTGTTTTTGTCTCTTTTTAAGATAGCAACCACAGCAATAGAATTAAACCCATCACAACACAAATCACTGTTATAGCGAATCCTGAGCTTATCCCTGTCCTTTTTTCATTATTTGACTTACTTTCAGTAGGTGTGGATTTTATTAGATTATTAGTCTTTTCAAACTCCCTAATTTGCTTCTTCTCTGGCTTTTTTAATGGAGGAGGAATCCCAATATGCTCTTCCTTTTTTTTATTCTTTCGTTCAGCCAAAAACCTATTGTTTATAACATCTTTATTGTTTTCTGGAATTTTTATAATAGGCTTTTCCTCAATTTGAGGAGAAGTAACAATCTCTTTTGTTCCATTTTCAGAACTCAAAAGGCTGCTTGAAAAATGTTGTACTGACTGATAATCATAACTAGGAAATAGATCTAGTCCTTGTTTAAAGTTCTCGAATCCATCATCCTTCTTTGCTCTTTTATAGTAAACTCTTAATCGATCATCATTACTATCATTCAAAGGGTTCTCTAGCTTACCCACTTTATAAACATAAGCAATGTGATACAAAGCTTGTAAATGTTTTCCTTCTATTCTAAGTAAATTTCCCATTGTGATATGCACAATAGCATCAAGCCCCAAAGTTTGCTTTTCAGTAAAGTTACATTGTTTTGCGTGCTTGAAATAATTTATTTTCTGCTCGTTAAGATGTCGCCAAGCATCATCAAACCTTTTTTCTTTAATAGCCTCATCGGCTTTGAGTTTATGCTCGGCAGCAGGGCCAAGATAGTCTTTAAGCATAAAAATACCCCTTGTTTAGGGGTAATTTAACAAACTGGTTACTAAATGTCACATAAAGCAAAACCACCCGAAGGTGGTTTTTTAAATTTATATATTTATTTTATTTCATTTTTTCAGCAATGCTTTGTTGAGAATTTCTCAACTTTATCAAGAGTAATCTTCTTATCTAATAATGTAGCAATAAACTTAACGATAATAATGACAGGTGAAGTTAATAACATGAAAAGAAAAGAGTTGGTAAAAATAGAACGTAGTACTACACGTATTCCTCTATTTTCAATTTCAATAATTTCCTTTCTAACAAAATCTCTGTCATTTGTCTCTAGAATAGTCTCTTTACCATTATTAGCCTTCATCTCTTCTCGAATAAACAATAAATACTCTAAAAGATTTGCTTCAGTAACGACATATTTGAGATGTTCAAAATCATCTTGAATATTCTTTACATATTTCAATTCTACTGGAGCTAAATTGGCTTTGTTTTCTCTTAAGTAAACTTCGGAAAGTAATCTCTCGAATTCCAAATCATCTTGTAAAAGCATATGGTTAGTTTTCACGATGACGCTTTGATAAAACAAATGGAATATAGCTAAGATTGTTAAAATTATTATTAATATACTCATCATGCATCTCCCACTACAGTGATTGAGCTACTTGAATCTGTAACCTTCTTAGTCAAATTCTTAATTAAATTGTCTCTTTGCTCAATCTGCTTTTTGTGAGCATTACGTAGTATTTTTATGTATACACTACATATGATAAGAGCAATTGCGAAAAGAACATAACCTGATACAGCGAACTCTCGGAAATTTGCAAATACATTAAATATAAGCTTACTAACATCTCCACCAGGCATTTTAAGTAGAACTAAAATTACTACAATGAAGATACAGAAAAAGGGAAACTGCCCTGTATTGATGGCATTCACCCCAATATCCCTAAATGCTCTGGCCCATGTAAAATTGCTGTTAGTTTCACCTTTTGGGCTATCTTCAATACCTGTCATTTGCAAATTCTTAACTATTAATTAATAAAAGCTCGTTCAAATAAATAGAAACTATTCATTTAGGTACAAAAATCCCCTTGGTAATTGCACTATTAAAAGAGATTAACCAAGAGGTGGAGATGTTATCTTATTCAGTACTTACAAAAGTGTCAATATCGAATTTAACCACCGAAGTCAAGAGTAGGTGACGGTTTAATTACATCAATCGCGTTACATCCCGTCGCTTGTTCACAGTTAAGTATCGCACGTCAGCATTTAAGTCTTCGTCGCTCGTTGCGTCGCCTTTTTATGCGCCTCCTCCAAAAACAAATTATCCAAAGCAAAAATACAGTCATTAAAGATATGAGCAGCCACAGGCAAATCATTATGCTCTGCATAGACATTGATTGCGTGCTGATCTAAAGATAAAGGGATACCCTGCTCATATCGTCGGGATCTGCAAATAGTGCTAAATGCCGAAAGAATGGAATCAGCCGCATAAGAATATTCTGGCGGATCCGGAATACGGCCACCTAAGAACTTGATTTGCTCGATTTCGTGCGGCGTTTTCGACGCATAGGTCTTTTGGTACTTATAGAGCTCGATGACTTTCCCAGAATTAAAGCCTTGTCCTTGTCGGCTTCTTCCTGAATCTTCTGGGCCTGCTCTTTAATGAATAACCAGATTGAAATACCAATATCACCAAGATTAAGAAGCTTTGAGGCATTCTCAGGTGTATACGGTTTTTCGGTCTCAACAGTTTTACCATCCACGATTTCGGCAAATACCACACCTTTCCAGTCTTCAATTAAGTGGGCAGCACATGCATCCATTAACAATTCGTGATAAAGCTTGGCATTTTCATCTTTGACCATCACATCATAGCCTTTAGACGAGATCTGGTTTCCTGCTCGTTCAATAGCTACCTGAAAAGGCTTATAAGCGATACCACGGACTTTAAATTCTGCCTGTACCTCTCCATCAGCACCTTTGTATTCGCACCATTTTGATACGTCC
>NZ_JAWVAV010000067.1:0-9104 GCF_033599315.1 Acinetobacter sp. OYA S30 | reverse complement strand
GCCATTTGCAAAGTCATTCAATCAGATTTAATATATAGACTGTAATCTATATTGTGATTGTAATATGTGGACAGTCATTACAACGGATCTGTTTAATGAATGGCTTGAACAGCAAGATGAAGCAACACAAGAGAAAGTCTTAGCTGCATTGGTTGTTCTACAACAGCAAGGGCCTAGTTTAGGTCGTCCTTTAGTAGATACCGTCTACGATTCTAAATTTACCAATATGAAGGAACTACGTGTTCAGCATCGTGGTAAACCGTTAAGGGCATTTTTTGCATTCGATCCCCTAAGACAAGCGATTGTGCTGTGTATTGGTGATAAGAGTAATAAAAAGCGTTTTTATACAGAGATGCTAGCAATTGCAGATGAGCAATACGCACTTCATCTCTCAACTTTAGGAGATCAATCTAATGGCTAAGAGCTTACAAGAATTATTGGCTAGTCGCTCTCCAGAGAGTCAAGCTCGTATTCAAAAAATGGCTGATGAATTACTTTTAGAAAGTCAGCTTCACCTTATCCGAGAAGAGTTAGAAATTTCCCAGAAAGAACTAGCTGCAACCCTTGGAATTAAACAGCCGTCATTATCAGCAATCGAAAATCGTGGTCATGATCTTAAAATTTCAACGATGAAAAAGTATGTTGAAGCAATGGGTGGAAAACTTCGTATTGATGTAGAGCTTCCAACAGGAAAACACATAGGGTTCAATGTCTAATAATAAACCTTTGAAAAATAGTACTAAATTACTTGTTAACTTAGACAAATTTATATTTTTAGTCAATGCTGCCGATAGCCTAGAAGAAATTGAAATTATTAGAGATTTATGCTGTGAATATTTTTCACATTGTAAGAGGCCAAGCTATTACATTGATATTTTTGACAATGCTTATTGGTTAAAATATTACGAAATAGCTTAATCCTTCTAGATTCGCATAAGAGTTTCTATGTTAAATAGGACTAAAAATATACTCTAATTTTAGAGTTTTCTTTTAGGTATGATGTAAAAACATACAAGCCTAAGAGTTTAATTTAAAGGTTAAGAATTGAATAAATTAGTAAATATTTTTATGGCTTTAGGAGTTTGCCTTTCAATGGAAACATTTGCAGAACCTGTTTTTTCTAATGATTTATTAGCGAAAGCAGAAAGTGGAGATACTTCTGCCCAGTTAGAATTAGCTGAGATTTATCTATATGGTCATGGTGTTGATTCAGATGAAAATCAAGCTGAAATTTGGGCTATTAAATCAGCTGAAAATGGAAATGTAGCAGCAATGTTTTGGTTAGCTGATGGATATGTTACCTATGCTAGATTAATAGAGGATGATGACAAAAACGATTCTTTAGAACATTTCCAAAAAGCTTTTAAGTGGTTTCAGAAAGCTTCAGAAAATGGTCATTCTGAATCAATGGTTGAGTTAGCTGACCTATATACTCGCGCAGATAGCGGAATAGAAGTTAATATTAAGAAAGCTTTAGAACTTCGTGAAAAGGCTGCAAAGTTAGGTAATAAGAAAGCAATGCGAAGTCTTTCCGCTATGTATCGTGATGGTATAGGCATTCCTAAAAATACTGATTTAGCTCAAAGTTGGTGGGATAAGTCTGAAAATTAATTTTAGTAAAAGTTAAGGATTTTTTAAGAGTCTAATAAATGAATAGTGTTCATGAAATTATAGAAAAAATACATAATGAATGGGAGATTGAACCTAAGAAAGCTATTCAGAGAGGTAGGGAATGTCCCTTTCCTTTGCAGTGTTCATTAAACCTAAAAAGCAAAATTTACCCACAAATACCCCAAGTACTTTTACCAAAAGTATTAGAGGATTTTTATACAGTATCTAATGGTGCAGATCTATTTAAAGATCAAGAATACGGACAATGGGGCTTAAAATTATATTCTATTGAGGAAGTAATTTTTGCTTCAAAAATTTATAAAAGTAATCGTAATAATGACGCTCTTCAAAGTGACTTAATTATTGGAGAATTCTATGGAGATTCAGACTTATTGTTAGTTCGATGTGATCCTAATAGTGATGATTACGGCTCTATTTTTGTTGTCTTACCTATAGATCAAAGACAAGACTGGTACATTGTTGCTAATACTTTTCAAGAATTCATTAGTAAATTTTATGAAACTCAGGGTGATAAATTCTGGGAACCTTAAAATTATATGGCCGATATAAGCTCTATTTAACTTATGTTCACCTAAAATTTATTTAATTATCACAAAAATAGTATCATTTTTTGAATTTCATATAACGCACATTATGTTAAATAGAGGGAAAATCTATTTTTAAAGTGATAAAATTATTGCAGTTATTTTAAGAATAGCTGCTTTTGATACTTGATCATCTAGCCTAATTAAAAACTGTTTTTTAATAATTTGGAATATAAATAAGATTTAGTTAAAATTAACATTATTCATATAAATTAACATTATGTATTACATTTACTAATAATTTAAAATAATTAGTAGAAAAAAATTATGTTTTAATTATTTCTTTGATTATATAAATTGAGAGTAAAAAATGATTAATACGGAATTTTCAGAGTGTATTTCTGCATGTACAAACTGTTCACTTATTTGTACTGAATGTGCAACTTCTTGTTTAAAAGAAAAAGATTTAGAGATGATGCGTGAATGTATTCAACGTTGTCTAGAATGTGCAGATATTTGTCAGTTATGTGTGCGTATGCAACAACATAACTCACCTTTCCTCAAAGAGATTTGTGAGCTTTGTGCTAAGATCTGTGAATATTGTGCGGAAGAGTGTGAAAAACATTCACATGATTATTGTAAAAAATGTGCTGAGGCTTGCCGTCAGTGTGCAGAAGAATGTCGAAAAATTGCCATGTAAAATACTTCAATAATGTTAATTATATGGCTCTAGACTAACATAATCATTCTGCTAGTCTAGAGCCTTTCCTAAAATTAACATAATACACCTTATACGAAATGTGTTATAATTTTCCTTAGAAATCAATGCTGTAGTTTCTAGTTTATAGCCCATCTTCCCCAAGGTGGGTTTTTTTTATGATTTTTCACGTTCCACGCTTATTTATTGAGCAATGTTCCACGGTTTTATTTAGCCTAAGTTAACCATATGGAAGAAAAAAACGACTCCAGAAGCCACGCTTTTTAGGCTCTGGTTCAACATGCTCTGGAACAGGAATGCGCTTATTCTCTGGAGTAGTCAATCCGTCATGTTTAGGATCATCAATATTAGGTTCTGGCTGTACTTGAGCTACATTCGCTTGCGACTGTTCTTGATCGGTAAACGTAGTCATATTGGCTTTTGGTGCTTCTAGTAAGCGCTGCATGGCCTCGATCTGATCTTGATAAAACGATTCACGTTCTAGTGATTGATTTTCTCTAAACAGTGCTTGATTTAACTGTTTTTCCAGTATGTCAACTTGACGTTTTAATAGGTCAACTTCTGTCAAGTTTTGACTGTTAATTGATTGACTTTGATTGACATTAGTATCTTTCTTTTGTGGTTCCCCAAAAACTCTTATGGCTTCTGCGAAGTCAATTAATCCATCAGATCCTTTAGATAAATTTCCTTTGTTTATATGGGCATATATGGCTTGTCGTGAATATCCGTAAAGCTTAGCCAACTCTGAAACTGACAGTTTTTTCATTATGTAAACCAGTTTTCAATTTGTGTTAATACTTGACTGTCAACTTTACAATGTCAATTGACATCATTTATTGAAAGCCAACTTTTCGAAGTAATGGAGTAAGTTCTTTTAATTTCTCCGGCTGTTTTAGCATATCTGCAATCCGTACAGCAAATTGTTCATAGCTTTCGGTGCCTTGTGAAAGTTTTCCCATTTCTGGAAGCTCTGACAATTTACTCGCAAATGAATAGCGTTGTGCATCTGTTAAAGTGATCGTTATATCTTCGCTTACACCTATACTTTTAGCTGACTTCGTCACTGATTTTTTTTGTTTAAAGCTAAATGAAAAACCTGTAATTGATCTACCAGTCTTATGCTGTTCAACTTTAACAGTAATGTCGGTATGTTCATTTACTTGCTTTAATGCAATGTCTAAGACATATTTTTTAAAGTCATACATTCGTTTGTATTCAGTATCGAGTACACCTATTTTTTGTCTGAAATCAGACAAAGTTATAAGAGGCGTTTTTCCTGTACTACGCCATGCAATCAATATCTCATATAACCGAACGGCATAAGCACTTGTTAAATTGCTTATTTGTTGTATTTCATACTTTGTAAATTGTTCTTCTAGTCTTGTAATTAAAGGCACGATAGCGGGAGCAAAAATAAGTCTAACAACCGCTTCATTATCAATATAAGCGACTTCACTCACCCATCTTGACTTGTGATTAATAATGTTGCCTTTTTCACTAAGACTTTGATAACTGAATTGTCTTGCAAATAGATCATCACAAGCATCTTTTAATGCCTGATAAGCCGTGTTTCGATGTACACCAAATTGATTGATGTAGCTTTCAGCATGAACTGTTAATGGATCATTAGCATTTATTCCCTTACCCGATTCCCTTGCTTCAACGATAGCTAGAAGAATTAACCGTTGCTCGACTAGATCAAGGTTATAACTGGCATTAATTAATGCATTATCTTTAACTATTAGTTCTGTTTTCATATGAAAAGGTTATATTTTTAATTCAATAAGACGAGGCTATATCATAAACTCGCTTAATGCAAGGTAAACCTCGTTTTAATGCAAGGTAAACCTCGTTTTAATGCAAGGTAAACCTCGTTTTAATGCAAGGTAAACCTCGTTTTATAGTCTCTAAGAATTTTATAAATAAAGGCTTTCAGCATGTCTAAAAGCATTTAAAAGATTTAAAAATATTTAAAAGCTCAGGTCATGAAAAATTACCCTTGGTTTTCGCTTCGCTCAAACTCTATTGAACTTCGCTTTCGCTCAGTTCGTCGGGGCAATTTTTTGGTTAATACTTGCGTGACTTTAAGAAAAAGCAAAAGCAACTCGGAATTCGCTTCGCTCATGAGCTTTTTTTCTCGCTACGCTCGGTCCAGGAGCAAATTTCTGCATGAAAATTAAGCTTTCTTAGGCTAAAGAGGGCAAAAAAATGTTTTTCAGAGAGTCTAGACGCAAATTTTGATAGTTCGCTCGTAGACACTCGCTCTATGCAGCTATCTAAAGTCAAAACATCTCTTTACTTCACTCTCTTTTGCGTTTTTTGAGCTGTTTTCTGTTTTTCGCTATAAGATCTATGTTTTTTAGATAAAGGCTCTTAAATCGCATTTGAATGCTTTCTGTGAAGCTTTTCATAATTAAAGTTTTAGGTTGAAATTTTTAACCTGGATGAATGAACAAAAACTGATCTTTTTACGTTTTTATAAACCAGAAAATAAATACTTTTTTCCATGTAAAACCAAGCACCAGTCCTACGTCACTTTAGCCAATTTTCTAATCCAGAATCCGGCACATGCCGGGATTTTTTTGTCACACACCACGCATCTAAAGATGATAACCCTCAAACCTTTGCTAGATATGGTTTTTATAGGTTTTTTTATCATATAGAAACTGTTTCAAAAAAATGGATAAAAACTAATATAACTAGTTGTTTTTAAATAAAAAATAAACTTTCATTGAGTTTTTCAAAAAAAATCCAATTTTTTGATTTAAAGTATTGAAATATAATGTAAAAACAACTTTCAAACCAAATTTCAGAATATATCTTAAAATTAAGGTTAATTTATTGAAATTATGAAAAAAATTGATGAAAGTTTAGATTTTTAAGTTTCAGAATTGTGTACAAAATTAATGGACTTTTTTATGCTAAAAATTTGATTTATATGATTATTGTTCTGTACATGGTGTTGTACAAAAATAAATACTATTTTGGGTCTAAGTGAATGAAAATTATAAAAAATAATATGTACACATGGATTATACAATAATGTACAAATTTTAGTGGCTAAATTAGGTATAAAGTATTGAAATTTATTAAAAATAAATATGTACAATCCAAGGTTACTTCTTATGTCAACAGAATTAGTCAATTCAGCCAATATCATCTCTTTTCCTAAGCCATGTGCCTTCTGTGAATCAACGGAACATGTACAACTTTTTGCTGGGCTGATGCTTTGCAGGAGTTGTCAGGAAAACATCAAAATTACCAATCCTGATCTGTTTGCTACCAATGATCAGATTCAACAAAAAGCCCAGGATTAACCTGGGCTTCGTATAAGGTGTATTATGTTAATTTTAGAAAATCTAAAAAAGGGATAGTTAAAAACTATCCTTTTATCTTTTAAAAATTATCTTAATAATAATACTGGTTTTGTAGAGCTTGATAACAATTTGGTCGTCGTACTACCAATAAAAAACTGGCGTATTTTTGAGTGACCATATGCACCAATAACCATCATATCAATAGAGTTTTTCTCTTGGTAATCTAATATTGATTTCTCGACATCACCTTCGAGTACACTCTCAATGACATCAAAACCATTATTTGCAAGCAACTCTTTTGCCCAAGTGACTTGAGATGTCATATCACTATTTGGCTTACCAACATATACCAGATGAGCTGTCAGGTTTTTTAATAAAGGGCTATTGGCAATTTTGTCTACACAAATACGTGCAGTCTGACTTCCATCAAAAGCAATTAAAAAAGACTTAGGTGGACTAAATGGTGCAGACGTTATTAATACGGGTTTATGAAGGGCACGAACAACATTTTCAATATGGGTTCCAATTTTACTGGAATCATGCTCGGTTTCATTCCCATGCTTACCCATAACAAGAACTCTAATGTCGTCTTCCATTCCCATGATTGTTTCTAAAACACTGCCATGGCGTTGAAAACTTTGAGCATCAATAGAGAACTTCTCCAATAAATAGTTCTTTGCTTCCCGAAGAAGAATCTGGCCATGCTCTAGCTCGATTTTTCCCTTACGTTCTTCGAGTTCAACCAATTCTTTGAGCAAGGTTTCTCGACTTCCTAGACCAATTGCACCACTTAAATCTTGTGGTGCTTTTGCTTTTGGCTTATCAATGACATGCAATAGTTTAATAGGTGAATTAAGTTTATCGCTAAACCAAGCTGCATAATCACACACAGTATTTGTTACTAATGATCCATCAATACATGCAATAATTTTTGACATAACTAATCCCTCTTAGTGGCTATTTAAGCGATCTAAAGCATCTGGCTTATCATGGATACCAAACTTATCGACTAATGTTTTACTAGCTTCATTCATTCCAATAAGTTCGACTTCTGTTCCTTCACGTCTAAACTTAATGACCACTTTATCTACGGCAGCAACCGCAGAAACATCCCAGAAGTGTGCCTGACTGACATCAATCACCACTTTTGAAAGTGCCTCTTTGAAATCAAATGCAGAAGTAAATTTATCTGCTGAACTGAAGAACACTTGACCTGTTACCGTATAAGTACGTGTGCTTTCTGATTCATCAAATACAGATTGAATCGCCATATAGCGTTCAATTTTATTGGCAAAAAATAATGCAGAAAGAAGAACACCGACTAATACACCATAAGCCAGGTTATGTGTGGCAACAACTACGACGACTGTAACGATCATCACGATATTGCTAGAGAGAGGATATTGGCGGATATTGCGCAGAGAATCCCAGTTAAATGTTCCAATTGATACCATAATCATGACAGCAACCAGTGCAGCCATTGGAATGACTTTAAGCCAGTCACTGATAAACACCACCATAATCAACAGGAAGACCCCGGCACTAAATGTAGATAAACGGGTACCCCCACCAGATTTCACATTAATAATCGATTGACCAATCATGGCACAGCCTGCCATTCCGCCTAAGAAACCTGAAGCAATATTGGCAACGCCTTGTCCTTTACACTCACGGTTTTTATCACTATTGGTATCTGTTAAATCATCGACAATCGTTGCTGTCATCATAGATTCAAGCAAACCTACGGCTGCTAATCCCAGTGAATAAGGCAAAATAATCGTTAAGGTTTCAAGATTTAAAGGAATATCAGGAAGCAAGAAAATTGGAAGCGTATCCGGTAATTGCCCCATATCTCCGACGGTTCTTACATCTAAACCAATGAATAAGGCAAAGAGCGTAAGTAAGACAATACAGATGAGAGGAGAGGGTAAAAGCTTCCCTATCACTGGAATATAAGGGAATAGATAAATAATGGCTAAACCACCAATTGTCATCGCATAGACATGCCATGTCACATTAGTGAGTTCAGGTAATTGAGCCATAAAAATTAGAATAGCCAGGGCATTCACAAAGCCAATCACAACTGACTTGGATACAAACCGCATCAAGGCACCTAATTTTAGATAGCCGGCTAAGATTTGAATAAATCCTGTCAAAATTGTGGCTGCTAATAAGTATTGCAGACCATGCTCTTTAACCAGTGTTACCATTAATAACGCCATGGCACCGGTTGCCCCAGAAATCATACCAGGGCGACCACCTACGAAAGCAATCACCACGGCAATACAGAATGAAGCGTATAACCCGACTTTAGGATCGACACCTGCAATAATAGAGAAGGCAATTGCTTCAGGAATTAGAGCCAAAGCGACAACAATACCCGCAAGGACATCCCCGCGAATATTAGAGAACCATTGTTCTCGAATAGTGGATAACATGAAATAGCCTATTTTTTTAAATTTTAAGAAAGGCTAGTGATGTGATATATACGACACACAAGCTACTACACCACATCACTAGACAGTGATGAGTTATTTACTGATTTAAGAGGTAAATAAACTTATGGTGGCGTAAGTGTCATATTAAGAAAGATATCTATTTTGGAGGATTTCGGGGGCAATCATAGCAGCTAGCCCCTTTTCTATCCACCCTAAACGCAGTACTGAAGTAAAAGCTAAGAATTATCATAGATAATTTTAGAATTGATTTATGCCCATTTAACATAATGGGGCTTATGCGAAATGGATCTTTAAGATTACTTTAAGATCAGTAGCTTACATTGAGTCATACCCTCTGGAACGACCTCGTTCAACCGACTTAGAAACAAGTCGGTTTTTTTATGCTCAATTTTGATACTTCTTGCCAATAAAATTGTTTAAAAAATAATCAAAAATAGCAATACCATAGAGTTTG
>NZ_JAWVAV010000066.1:0-9218 GCF_033599315.1 Acinetobacter sp. OYA S30 | reverse complement strand
TTCTAATAATAAATTTATAATTAAACTAGGTTGTACAATAGACTATTTTAATTGAGTTGTAAATTAACTTAATTATGGGTCGATAAACCTAGCTTTAAGGTCGATAAACCTAGTTTTATGGGTCGATAAACCTAGTTTTATAGGTCGATAAACCTAGTTTTATAGGTCGATAAACCTAGTTTTATTAACTATGAAACTATTATAAATAAAGGGTTACAGCTTATTTAAAAGCATTTAAAAGATTAAAAATAATTAAAAGCCCACGGAATGAAAAATTGCCCTTGGTTTTCGCTTCGCTCAAACTCTATTGAACTTCGCTTTCGCTCAGTTCGTCGGGGCAATTTTTTGGTGAATACTTACGTGACTTTAAGAAAAAGCAAAAGCAACTCGGAATTCGCTTCGCTCATAAAACTTTTTTACTCGCTACGCTCGATCCAGGAGCAAATTTCTGCATGAAACTTACGCTTTCTTAGGCTAAAGAGGACAAAAAAATGTTTTTCAGAGGGTCTAGGCGCAAATTTTGATAGTTCGCTCGTAGAAACTCGCTCTATGCATCTGTCTAAAGTCAAAATACCTCTTTATTTCGCTCTAATTTGCGTTTTTTGAGCTGTTTTCTGTTTTTCACTATGAGATCTATGTTTTTTAGGTAAAGGCTCTTAAATCGCATTTGAACGCGTTCTATGAAGCTTTTCATAATTAAGGTTTTGGGTTGAAATTTTTAACCTGGATGAAGTGACAAAAAATTGATTTTTTTTTTACGTTTTTCTAAACCAGGAAATAAATACTTTTTTCCATGCAAAACCAAGCACTGGCCCTACGTCACTTTAGCCAATTTTCCAATCAAGGATCCGGCACACGCCGGGATTTTTTTGTCACACACCACGCATCTAACGATGACACCCCTCAAAGCCTTACAGGATAAGGATTTCAGCGATTTTTTAGGGTCTCAGAAACGTGTACAGAAAAATGGTCTTTTTTTAGAATAAGTGATTGAATTATCTATTTTTTATGCTGTGCTCATGGTTGTACATCAAAACAACACTTTTTTTAGATAAAATATTGATAAATTTAAGAAAAACTATGTACTGATGATTGTACATAAAAAAAGCATTATATTTAAATAAGTTTTTGTTTTATAATAAATTAATTTTGTACAAATAGATTTGTACGTAATTTATTTATTCTTTTAATTTAAATTATTGAATTATCTTGACTTAATCTTGTACAAACCCTAATTTTTATAAGAGATGTAATTTATGGGCGAAAAAGTCAAAACTTATGCAGTCAGACTAGATCCACAAGTAGCAGAATTCTACGATCAATTGGCTAATTCAGAAGGAATCAGAACCAGTAAATTGTTCAGTAAAATTTTGACTAATGATTTTCAATCTATTGCTGTTAAGCATCAGGCAGATCGTATTGAGGACTTAGTGAATAGATTAGAAAAACGAATAGATGATTTTGAGGAAGACAACAATTTTTCTGAAAAATACTATGAAGATTTTTCGGGACTCTATTTCATGATGTTATGGACATTAATGAAAAATGGGGCTTCTAAAGATGAGGTTCGAATGATGCAAGCTAAAGGTTATTCATATGCAGATGATAACTATAAGAGGGTAAAGTAGTGTCAGATAGTATTATTCAGCTTTCAAAGCCATGTACGCTTTGTGAAAATAGACAAAATGTACAACTTTTTGCAGGATTGATGCTGTGTGGAAGTTGTCAGGAAAATATCAGGCTTACGAATCCAAGTATGTTCTCGGCCAATGATGAGATTGAACAAAAAGCCCAGAATTAACCTGGGCTTCGTATAAGAGACTTTATGTTAAATAATGGCTTTTATATGAGCTGATATGTCTAAACATAAACGCAATTTTACTAAGGTTGCTTAGATATTATGGAATCTAAATATCTCAATCGCTCATCCCTCTTTACTTTATTTTCATGTTTAATCACCGCTACTAGTAAAACTATGGTCATAGCTCCTGCTAGGTAGATAATTTTTTTTTTCATGATTTCCTTATAGTGAAGTTATTTTTTCCTATTTTATATAACATGATACAAATCATATAAACAATCAAATTATGAGATGTATACATCGAAATCTGATAGGTAATTTAAGAAATAAAAAAACCCCGGCAGGATGCCGGGGTTTCTTTGGGTTGCTCAGTATGACTCCTGTCTTACCTCACGTCCTGGTGCGATCTTTCTTATTCTTGTTGTTTGGAACATCCTGTTTTCTATGACTTCATCATAGAAAAATTCCAGTATGCCGCATAGCAGCAAGGGGTCTAGATTGATGTGAGCCAAAGCGTACAAAATAGCCTAAATTTTATCCACAAAAATTGGGGATAATTTTAGATGCAAGAGTCTTGTTAATTGGGCAAAAAAGCGGAAATTGAGCACTTTTTAACCAATTCTATTGGCGAAATATTACAAAGTTGCTTGAAAACTCACCGACTTATTACAGAAGCTAATTTTTGTGCATTTTGTGCTCAAGGGTGAGCTTTTAAATTATTGATAAATAAAAATATTTTAAAATACGTTTCGTATAAGCTCTATTATGTTAAATGGAGTCTTTATGAGAAATTAATAATCTATGTTTGTTTGAGATTGAAGTATATTTAAAAAAATTAAGTTGTTTTTTTAAATGCATAACTTCATCTTTTAGTTTTTCGATTTGTTGATCTCTTTCGTCCCGTATAGGGGAAGTAATTTCACCCAATTTTTTAACTAACTGGCTATATTCAATTAAGTTATTGTAGTCAAGTTCGAAATCTCCGCTTTTTATATATTTAAGTATAGTCGAGCGAGGTTTTCTATACGCTATAGCAGCATCACTGATCGAAAGTTTTTTTAAAAAATGATGATGTTGACCTAACATATTATTTAACTTAAGACATTATTAATTTGGTAGATATATATTAATAAAATTAACAAATGTAAGATATAAATCTTCAATCATTATTGGTTGATAATTGAACGTTTACTTTACACATACCCTACTCTGATAATTTTTCTATTATTAAATCAATACGCTTTTAAGAATTTATATTATTAACATAATACACGTTATGCGAAGTCAAAAATGGGAGCTTAAGCTCCCATTTTTATTGATGATTTTTTAATTCTTTCAGCATAGCATCTCGCAGAATTTCATTCATTCGTGTTTGATAACCTTTGCCTTGAGATTTAAACCATGCAAGTACATCAGCATCTAAACGAATGGAAGTCTGTTGCTTCACTGGACGGTAGAACTGATTATGGCGTACAGCATTGCTCCAGTCGGTAATTTCAGGAATATCTGATAGATCTAGCTGATCATCAGGAACTGTCCCTTTAGCAAGCAAACGTTCAATTTCAGCATCTTGCTTCTCACTAAATTTTGCATTTAGTTCTTTGCGTGAGTATCTAACCGTGCTCATATTTATCGCGCTCCGCTTTAGTGACTTGTCTTGCACTAATGATTCGTATGATTTCACAGTCATCTTCATCAAAGATGGTGTGAGCTACTAATAGCATTAGTACGCCTTTTACTCTTCCAATGGTTTGCCAACGTTCTTCACCATCGGTATGTCTGTCTTGGATTGAGATCCTTAATGGATCATCAAAGACAAGGCTTGCAGTCTCGAAAGAGACATCGTGTTTTTTCTGATTCTTTCGATTCTTTGCCTCATCCCATTCGAAATATTGTTCCATAAAAAACATTCAAATTTGTATATACAATAATGTATCACAAAATTGTATCATTCAAGTTGAAAAGCGTAATTCTTAGTCAAAATTATTGGCAAAACATTCCAAAACTGCTCACAAAAAAGCCGACTTGTTTCAAAATCGGCTTTTGGGGCATTTTTAGATTTTTATGACTTAAATAAGTATCTGATATTTATATTAATATACAAGTGTATTGCGTATAACCGCCATTATGTTAAATAAGAGTTGATAAGTAGCCATTAATTACCTTAATTTGATGTAATACAATGTCAAAACTATAGAAAGAACTAAATGTACTTACCCCCTCATTTTGAAGAAAGACGAATAGATCTTCTTCATGATTTAGTAAAAAAACATCCCTTTGGTTGTATCGTTACATATTCCAATGGTGAGTTAGATGCTAACCATATTCCCTTTGAATTAGTGCCTGACAAGGGGGATTTTGGGAAATTACTGGCACATATATCGAGACAAAATCCTTTAGCAGAAGTTTTAAAGAATGATGCCAATGTACTTGTAATATTCCGAATTGAACCGTACCGGGTTTGTCGGAGACTTTTTATTTAAGTTAGGCCACCTGACCTAACGGATTAATTTTATCATAGTACATTGCTTCAAAATCAAAAGGTGGCACATAACCTAGTGCACTATGTACACGCTCTTTATTGAACCAATCTACCCAGTTTAGTGTCGCAAGTTGTACATCTGCTAAACCTTGCCAATCTGCTTTTAGATATTCAATCACCTCTGTTTTGTATAAGCCATTCACCGTTTCAGCCAAAGCATTATCGTATGAATCACCAGTCGTACCGACTGATGCTCGTAAATTTGCTGCTTCTAAACGATGGGTATAACGAATGGAAAGATATTGCACACCTCTGTCGGAATGATGAATCACATTCTTTGGCATGCCTCGATCATGCAATGCTTGCTCTAATGCATCGAGCACCATATCTGTATTCATTCGTGTAGATACTTTCCAGCCAACAATTGCTCGTGAGAACACATCAATAATAAAGGCGGTATAGACCCAGCCTGAATGAGTTTGAATATACGTAAAGTCACTGACCCACAGTTGGTCAGGATGATCAGCACTAAAATTACGTTTCACTAAATCATCTGCTCGTTTTTGGTCATCTCGGCTACGGGTGGTTTGTTTGTTCTTACCTCGCCAAACACCTTGTATACCTAGCTTTTTCATTAATCGAGCAACAGTACAGCGTGCAATAATATAGCCTTCACGTTTCAGTTTTTGCCAGACTTTACGTACACCATACCGACCTGAACTTTCCTTCCAAATTCGTTTAATCTCCTCAGCATGATGCAAGTCATGTAAATCTCGCTTTGCTCGATGTTCTGGATTTTCGCAGAGATCTAGAGTCCGGTAATAGGTTGAGGGTGCGATCGGTAAAATTCTACAAATCGCCTCGACTCCGTACAGCTCTTTATTATTATGGATAAAATCCACCATTATTTGTGTGGGCGGTCGAGCTCCGCCTGGGCGAAAAAAGCGGCTGCTTTACGTAGAATTTCATTGGCACGTTTTAATTCTTTAATTTCACGTTCCATTTGCTTCATTTTTTCTTGGTCAGATATCTGTTGTACTTTGGCAGGATTTAGTTGATCCATATGCTTTAAATACCAAACACGCAATGTTTCAGGAGTACAACCGATTTTAGGCGCAATAGCTGTGATTGCTGCCCAAGTAGAAGGATAATCTTTTTCAGATTCAATTAGTAATTGAACCGCTCTTTCTCTAATTTCGGGGGTATAGTTTGGTTTTTTCATCGGAATAGTCTCTCAGAATATTGAGTCTCCGACAAACCCGGTACGGTTCAAATTGATGATGTTTATATATCTCCTAATTGGTATGTAGGAAAATTTGAACATCATGAAGTTGTTCCGACTTGGAATTACGTAGTTATTCATGCAAAAGGTAAAGCCAGAATTATTAAAGATGAAAAAATATTAAGAGGTATCTTGGCTCGTCTTACTAGAGAACATGAGTCTAATCAAGAGATTCCTTGGAAAATGACAGATGCACCAGCGGACTTTATCAACGAAAGGATGAAACATATTGTAGGAATACAAATTGAGATTACAGACTTAGTGGGAAAATTTAAATTAAGTCAAAATAGAAATAAAAATGATATTTCAAGTGTAGCTAAAGTTTTAGCTACTAAAGGTAAAAATAATTTAAGTAATCTAATGTTGAATATCTCAAGTACGGAAGAAATATAGAATTATATAAGGTTAATAAATGAAAAATAGCGGTAGTTGTTTGTGCGGAAAGGTTAAATTCTCAATCAACAAAGATATTCAGACGATGTATCACTGTCATTGCAGCTTATGTCGTAAACAAAGTGGTACTGGAGCAAATTCAGCGACTTTAGTGAATGAAACATTATTTGAGTGGGTTTCTGGTATAGATTCTATTGGAACATTTAGAAAAGACTCAGGTTTTACTTCTTGCTTTTGTATAAGTTGTGGATCTCCAGTTCCTAATAAAGTTGGTAATAGCTCGGCAGAGTAAAACTTGAAGTGCGACATAAACCACCTAATTAATTTAAAGGGTTTATGGAGTATATAAAATTGTCATACCATCATCTTAACTTTGAAGATCGTACTGCATTAATGCTTGAGTCAAGAAAAGAAGGCTTTTCAGCCAGAAAATTTGCTGAACTCATTAAAAGACATCCTAGTACGATCTATCGTGAGCTTAAAAGAAATAGCATCAATGACGTTTATCAAGCTCGATATGCTTCTGATAACACCTTCGCTAGACGTAGACGTGGTCACAGAAAACTCAAAATCGATTCAATCCTCTGGAAATTTATTGTTGAAGCGATCCGTTGTTTATGGTCTCCTCAGCAAATAGCAAAACGTTTAAAGACATTTCCTGATTTGGATCAAACAATGAATGTAAGCCATACAACGATTTATTCAACGATACGAGCATTACCAAAGGGTGAGTTGAAAAAAGACTTATTATCCTGTCTGCGTCATGAAAATAAAAAGCGAAAAGCTAACGGTGAACCTAAAAAAGATTCTATATTACAGGATATTAAAACTATTCATGAGCGCCCAGCCGAAGTTCAAGAAAGAAAAATACCGGGTCATTGGGAAGCTGATTTAATTAAAGGTAAAGACAATAAAAGTTCGATAGCAACACTTATTGAACGAAATACACGGCTCTGTATCTTGGCAACATTACCTGATGCAAAGGCAGAATCAGTGCGCAAGGCTTTAACTGAAGCTCTGAAATATTTACCTGCAGAACTGCGTAAAACGTTGACCTATGACCGTGGACGCGAGATGGCAGAACATAAAATACTTGAAGAAGATTTAGGCATAGATGTATATTTCTGTGACCCACATTCACCCTGGCAAAAAGGCACATGCGAAAATATGAATGGTTTAATTAGGCAATATTTACCTAAAGGGATTGATTTAAATCAGGCAGATCAGCATTATTTAAATCAAGTTGCCATGTCACTGAATACTCGTCCTAGAAAAGCGTTAGATTGGCTTACACCATTAGAGAAATTTGCTCAGCTTGTTGATTATCATAAGACTTTTCAAACTGTCGCACCTCATGTTTGAATTCGCCCTCGTTCATGTGGATTCCACTTGGATTGCTAGATGAGACGCCAATAATTAAGAAAAGATTAGGATTCTGTATTAACTCAAAGAGTAATTGGGCACCTGTAATACAATTAGATCAGGAATATTTAGAGTTACCAAGTTGGAGTGAATTAGAGGATTATTTTGATTAATTTAAGATTTCCTAAAATTAACATAATACACCTTATACGAAATGCAAATTTTTATCTCATATAAATCATTGGCTTATCGTATAGTAAAAAGCCCAATCACTACTGATTGGGCTTTTTTATGGATTCTTCACGTTCCACGCTTACTTCTTGAGCAATGTTCCACGGTTTTGATTAGTCTGATTAAATAGTCCTATCATCCATAGGGCTTGAAAAAACGGCTCCAGAAGCCCCTTTTTTCTGGTTCTGGCTCAATATGTTCAGGGACTGGAATACGCTTATTCTCGATAACCTCTGATTCCTTAGGAGGCATAGCTATGACGTCCTCTTTTTCTTCTACTGTGGATTCTGCCTGTGTTGATCCAGGATCATCAGATTGTGTTGTATTGGTTTTTGGAGCTTCCAATAGGCGTTGCATAGTTTCAATTTGATTTTGATAGAAGCTTTCTCTATTTTTTGCATCATCTAGCTGATTTTTTAGCAGGTCTATCTGCTGTCTAAGGAGTAAAACTTCTGCCGAATTTGGACTGTCTACTTTTACAGTTTCTTTTACACTCTGTTTTTGTACTGGCTCACCAAATACCCGGATCGCTTCTGCAATATCAATCTTATTATCAGAATTTTTACTTAAAATACCTTTCTTTATATTGTTGTAAATGGTTTGTCGATTAATATTGTAAAGCTTAGAAAGCTCAAGAACTGTAAGGCTTTTCATGTGTAAATCTCTGCCTAATCTTGTAAAAAATTAGTGTCTATTAGACTGTCTAATAGACAAATCAGCAAGTCTATCTTCTATGCAGCTTTGAAGCCTACTTTTTGGAGATAAGGATAGAGTTCTTTAAACTTTTCTGGGTTTTGAAGCATTTCTGCAATGCGTACAGCGAATTGCGGATAGCTTTCTGTACCATGAGAATATTTTCCCATTTCAGGAAGTTCTGACAGTTTGTGGGAAAACAGATGGCGTTGAGCATCTGTCATTTTTGAGAAAATATCTATAGTGTCTGGGTCACGCTTATTTTTTATTGGCAGATTACTCATTTTTTTCTGTTTGAAAGTGAATGAAAAACCTGAAATAGAACGCCCTTTTTTATGTTGCTCATATTTAGCTGTTATATCGGTTAACTCATTTACCTGCTTAAGAGCAAAATCTAAAACATATGTTTTAAAGTTACTCATTGTTTTGTATTGATGAGGTTTGACACCAAGTTGTTGTCTAAAGATAGATAGATCAAAAAGTGGCGTTTTTCCGGCAGATCTCCATTGAATTAATAGCTCGTATAGCCGAATAGCATATGAGCTACTTAACCTAGAAACCTGCTGCAATTCATATTTAGTGAAGTTTTCTTCAAGTCGAGTTATGAGTGGAACGATATCTTGGGTGAATCGTAGGAAAATAATTCCTGATTGAGATTCATACCCAATTTTGTCGACCCAACGACAATGAAAGCTACGATCCTTACCTGTCTTAGGATTAATGTCATGGTATGTGACATAGCGATCAAATAAGCTTTTAGATGCCTCTCTGAGTACGGTATAAGCGGTATGTTTCTCGACATTAAAAGTATTTATATAACTACTTGCATGTACTTCCAAAAGACTATTTTCAGTTATCCCATGTCCAGTTTCTCGAGCTTCAGCAATGGCTAATAGGATCAGTCTTTGTTCAACTGTATCTAAGGTATAACTTGCTTGAATTAGAGCATTATCCTTTACGATTAATTCACTCAT
>NZ_JAWVAV010000065.1:0-9793 GCF_033599315.1 Acinetobacter sp. OYA S30 | reverse complement strand
TCGGATGTCTTCAAATTCGGTGAAATCGTTATATGACTTACCATTAACATCAGTGATTTCATTTACTGTGAGTTGTGTAATATCAATAGCGGTGAATTCAGAACCCGGAACGCCGTAGCTGTCAGGATGAGCTTCAAAATCAAAGCTAACGTTTAAACGGAAGCTATCTAATTTGATGACAGCAACGCCAGAATGTTTACCTGTGATTTTCGCGGTTAACACACCGTAAGTACTTGGTTGAGTTTTAGGTGTAAAAAGAGTAGGTGCGTCTTTTGTTTGGAAAGCTGGTTGTAGCTGGCAAGCAACTAAAGATCCACCAGAGATTGCAAGAGCAGCCATGCTGACAAATGCAAATGAGTTGAATGAGTAAACTTTTACGTTCATAATTGATCTCGCAGTTTGCAAAAGCACATCGGAAGGTAAGAGAGTCGATGTGCTTTTTAGTTGTCTACGAGGTAAAGATTACTTTACAAAACTAAATATGTAAAGTGCGATTTACAATATAATGTAAATCAAACTATACATTTTATTTTAATAAAAAAGAAAACCCACCGTGGTGGTGGGTTTGCATATTTTGGCTTTTCTAAACTTTTTGTGGCTCAGAAGCACCAATAATAATTGAATCTTTATATTTACCATTTTGAGTTTGAGTTTTTATTTTTAGGTAAACCTTAGTGTATCCCCATTCAGCATTCTTAATAGCATTAAGAATTTTTTGATCAAGTGAGTCATTTTCTAAAGTAGCAACAAATACTTGTCCGCTTTCTACATCTTGTAAACGTATTTTTCGCTTTGCAGCATTTGATGAATCAACATATTGAATTATATATAATCCATCAATACGTTTTGGTTCCCAACTTGATTTAGAGGAGGTAGTAATTTCTCTAGCTGCCTCGCCACTAAATTCTACTGCATTTTGAAACTCAACTTTATCTGCAGTTCTGACACTTTTAACTAGTTTTGTAGTAACTTCCTTTGCGTCATTTTTAATTGTTTTTGTAATAGGTTCAGCATTTACAGCTTTTTCAAGTACATCAAGAGTTCTCTGATTAGCTTGATTCAGGATTTTAACAGTTTCAAGACGTTCATTACTTTCTTGTTGTTTTGCTTTCAATTCCAATTCAGCTTTTCTGAGTTGAGTCTGATTTTCAATATGGGTTTGATAGATACTATTGCCACCAAAGGTTGCTATAAGAAAAAGAACGGATACAAAAACTTGTTTGCCAGTCATCCTACCCACCGTTTTCTCAATTAAGTTATTGAATATACCGTCCCAATCTACATTAAAACCTGATGAACCGTTCAAAACTTTCACCTCAAGTTCAAGGTCATCCCTATCTTCTTGAGTTAACTTATTAGGAACCTCATCATTATAGCGTATCAAAGAGTAAGATTTATAGATTGCAGATTGCATCTCCAAAAAACCCTTCATAACTGATGAAGTAATTGTTTGATGAAATTTATCACCCGTAACATGCAAATTAAAAGGAGTAAAGTTTTCAACCTTTATACTTAAATGATCTGTATCAACTTCATTATTTAAAACTTTCTCCAAAAGATTTATAGCATCCATTTCATTCGAAATGATATAGCTTTGCACCGTTGCACTCACTTTGTTTCCCCCCTTTCTCCCGAACTGTTATAAAGTGCCGTGTCGGGTCACGTTTTTTCATCAATTTGGTCTAGATCTTCTTTTTGCTCTATATGTATATCGCATACAGTCAACCACTTGACCGACAAAATAACAATGCTCATCCAAAGGAATGATATTTGGTTCAAATTTAGGATTTAGAGCTTGCAGATAACGAGATCCATCTGTTTCGATAACAAGTTTTTTAAAAGTTGCATCCTCAAATCTTCGAACCACGACCATATCTCCAGATTGCATGTCACTATAGTAAACATCTGGGTCTACAAGAATGTAATCACCCTCCAGAAAGTCAGGTTGGTTACTTACGCCTTGAACTTTTAGATAAAAACAATTAGTGCATTCATCTGGTAAAGGAAGCCATTCTTCAACCATAGATAGATCAACAGATTGCACATTGGTAAAAGTTCCTGCCTGAACCCATGAAAGAACAGGTGCTAATGTTGCTACTCTCTTGGAGACATTATTATCAATTTTTGTAGCATCCATTTTATTGCTTTGACCAGCAAGCCAGTCTTTAGAAACTCCTAAAAACTCAGCAGCTTTTACTAAATTTGAGCCTTCAAGTTCTTGTGTTGGCCCATTTACCCATAGCCCGACATTAGCTCTACTAACGCCAGCAAATCTAGCTAAATCAGTATTCTTGAATCTTTTACCTGTTTCAGACTCATAGTGTTTTATAGCTAAAGACATTCGCTCTTGTAGAGTGCTCATAGTGTAAATCTCATGGCTATTGCCATATGCAAAATGTAAAGAAATCTTAACTTTTCATTTGCAAAGCTTGCTAAACATATTTGTGTAAAGTAGACTTAACAAAGTAAAGCTAAAGATAGGGATTAATATGCGAATTGAGATGAAAACATCAGATGTTCTGGCTCGGTTCAATGCGCCAAAAATCGCAAAAATTTTAAAAATTAGCCGTCAAGCAGTTTACCAGTGGGGTGAATTTGTGCCTGAAGCAGCGGCTTTTAAGCTACTTGAACAAGAACCAACACTACCATTTAAGAGAGTCTCATGAGCCTTGAAAAAGAAGATCTTCGTTTGAAGATGCTGCCCGACATGATGGAGCGTTTGAGATTGATCTCGGATATCCGGGGTAAAGATTATGCGCATCAAGCTGTAATCCTCTTAGAGAAAGCCATTATGGGTGAATATCATGAGGTTAGCTTAATGCTTGAAAGAGCTGAAAAAAATAGGAAAAAAAGGGAGCGTTTAGGATTATTAGGGAAGATCGGGGTAAACCCAGAATCCCAAATTCTAGAAATTAAAAAAGCCTGATGGTCGAGATCAGGCTTCTAGGCATTCAATTGAGGTGAATCAAATGAACACAAATAATCTATCAAATCAACAGCAAATAATCCAGAGCTGGTTTGAGCCGGCTCTTTATACGCTGAATCAATTGCTTGAAAAGAGAAAGGAAAACCTACGCCGAATTAACCGAGACGAAAATAACGCGGCTGTATTAAGAGATGAGCTCGTTGAATCTTTGGCATATCAACATGGCATTTCTTTTTATTTTGCCGGAGAAGTTATCGCAAGTTTAGGTCGAGCTAAAAAGATTCGATTTTTAGGACGGTTTATCCAAGCCGCTGAAGAGGGGAATCAATGAATAATTTTGTACCAAATTCCTTTCAAGTGCCTAATGCATTTGTTGATGAGGTTTTAAATAAAATCTCTGATGCTGCATGCAAAATTTACTTGGTTATTTGCCGTAAAACTCGCGGTTGGAATAAGGAGATGGATTCCATCTCTTTAACTCAATTTGAAGAGATTACAGGGAAGAGTAGGCCGACTGTTGTTAAGTGCCTTAATGAGCTTATCAAGGTCGGTTTAGTCGTGGAACAACCAAGCACAATTCATGGAAATACTTTCAAATTAGGTAACGATACTAGTGTTGGTTTAGTGCTTAAATTCCCTAGTAAAAATTTTTTACTACCTGAAATTTATGGCCAAACTAGTAAAAATTCTTTACCACTGCTAGTTAAAAATTTTAACTACACTAGTAAAAATTTTTTACCGCTACTAGTAAAAATTTTTAACACACAAAGTATCACTATCAAAAACAACTCTCAAAGTAATAAAAAAATAAATAAAAAAAGAGAGTCTGTTTCTGAAAAACCTAAAACAGAAAAACCAAATGAATTTAATCCACGTTCAGTTGAACTACCTGCATGTGTAGATCCAGAGCTGTGGAACAATTTTGTTGATATGCGTGTCAGCATCAAAAAACCACTCTCTGAAAACGCAGTAAAGCTAATCCTTAAAAAACTTATCTCTTTTGGACCTATGGCTAACCAATCACTGGAAAACTCAATTATCGGAAATTATCAGGGTGTATTTGAACCTCGCCAAAATCAAATTCAGGAAAACTCACAATCTCATAACGTTCCTGAAGAACCGGGTTATTTCACTCAGATGTACGCTGAGAGCAACCGTTCAAACGTGATTGATGTTACCCCTGACCAGCAATATATCGGAGGCTATTAATCATGACTGAATTAGCGTCATTCGATAGTTATTTGAAAGAACTAATTGCTGCATACAGAACTAAGTACGCGGTTCAGTTCAATAAGAATTTCCCAGTTGAAGGGAAAAATGCAGTACCAATGCAAATCGTTGAACAACATCTTGCAAAGGCATTGGTTGGGGTTACACCTAATCAACTTCAAAGAGGCTTAGCGCTATTTTACGCTAGTACAAATACCTACATGCCTAACTTCGCTGAATTCCGTGCTATGTGCATGGGTGATGATTGGTGGAGTGCTGAAAAAGCATGGGTTAAGGCTTGTGAATACACACAAATCACTCAGCACAAGAAAGTGAGATTGCCTGATGGGCGTGAGCAAAACCAAGAAATTACTACATTAGCCAAATTTGTACTTGATCAAGTTTATTCGCTTATTCAAGACGGCGAAATGTACAAAGCCAAAATGGAATTTATCAAGGTGTATGACGAGTACAAAGCAGAAGCTCAGTTAAAAGGAAAAGTTCAAGCTTGGTACCAAGAACCAATTTTATTAGCTCAGAAAAATGAGCAAAAGGTGCATATACCAGTTTCCAATGACGAAGCCCAAAAGCATCTCCAATCATTGATGGAACGATTAAAAATCAATGGTCGTAAACCTGCACCAGTACAAAAGCTTAAGGCTAAGGAAAAAGAGCCTGAACTTGCAAAAGAATTAGGGCCAGATCCTTTCGACAATCCGCATGAATACGCAGAGATGTGTCGCCGAGAAGGTATGCCGATACCTAGAAATATTCTTCAGCTAATTGAAGGGGCGAATGTATGAGCCATTTCCAAGATAAGCATGTGATTCATGTTGATGAACAAAATCAAGTTATCAAGTTCACACGTAGAAATGAGATTGTGGAGTGTGATCACGGGCGTATTCAAATATCAAAGGAAGATAATGAGATCCTTTGTATGGACTGCAAAACAAAACTTAATCCAGTTTTATGGATTGCCAAATATTTAGACCAATTGAATCAAGTCACCCAACGTAATAACAGAATGCTGGCAGAGGTCCGTGAAATACAGGCAAAGCTTGAAAAGAAAAATAAGTTTATGTGCAAACACTGCCATGAAGTAAACACTATTGATTTTAAGAAGCTTCCTTCACAAGCAGCTGTAGTGCGCGGTATGGCCGTAATTGATCAAGAGTTTGACGGTATGAAAGTGGAGCATAGCCGATGAAGTTAACTAAACAGCAACGTGCTGAGCTAAAACAAAAGTTTGGTGGACATTGCGCTTACTGTGGTGAGTTGCTTGGCGATAAGTGGCATGCAGACCATATCGAAGCAGTGAAGCGAGATTTAATTCATGTGGGTGGTGGAAAGTTAATTACGGGTGAAATGACTAGACCGCAAAACGACACTTTAGAAAACATGAACCCTGCATGTGTTCCTTGCAATACAAACAAATCGTCTATGCCGCTGGAAGGGTGGCGAAAGATGCTTACACATTACCGTGATGTGCAGTTACTACGCGATAGCACACATGCTCGTCATTTACTTCGATTTGGACTGATTGAAATTAAGTCTGAGCCTGTAAAGTTCTTCTTTGAGACCTACGCTAATTGCAAAGTGGAGGATGTGTGATGGAAGAGTTTGAGCAGTGGTACTTAGATACATATTACAAGCCTTATGGTTTTGTTCCGCCCGCTAATCTATTTGAACGCTATGAAGATACGTACATTAGAGAAAATGTTTATCAACACAACCTTGTATGGCAGCACCTGCAAGCGAAAGTAGTGGAATTGCAAAAGCGTTTAGATGGGGCATTAAAGGAGACTCAATATGCTTTGCAGTATGTTGAAGGGGACATGCGCGGCAATCATGAATTTCTACAAATGGCAATGATTCGAACCTTTAAAGCTTTAGAGCAAGTGCTCAATGGTGGTGAGCCTAAATGACATCAATGAGCCTTGCTGATTACCGCCTTACATGCCCGAAAGTTCAAAAGAAAAAGGGTCGAAACAAGTTTAATGCTTCGAAAATTAAATTGGATGGAATGACTTTTGACAGTACTAAAGAATACAAACGGTATATCGAGCTAAAGGCTCTACAACAACGAGGTGAAATTAAAGAATTGCAGCATCACACAAAATTTGAATTGGCACCGAAGGCAAAATTAGAAGGGGAGAAACGAGCTAAACCAGCACTTAGATATTTTGCCGATTTCACTTATTTCACGACAGCAGGTGAATACGTTGTTGAAGATGTGAAGTCTATAGCTACACGCAAGCTACCGAGTTACCGAAATAAGAAACACCTGATGAAAACAGTTCACAATATTGATGTGAGGGAAGTTTAAACATGAATGCAAAAGTTAATAACAAGACAATGGATTGGTCTAAACGTTCTGCTCATCAATGGTTGGAACAATATGGTCTATGGGTAAGATCAACAAAATTTAAAGTTTCTGCTAATCCTTTAGCATGTCTAATTGACCAAAATGACACAACTAGAATTAGATCAAGTAAGGTCTCTATGCCATGCGAAATTGAAGATTATGAGGCAGTTGAAGTAAGTAAGCTCTTGGCTAAAATGCATAACGATAATAGGGAATTTCTACAAGAAAGAGCTTGGTTTTTAATACTTTATTATGAGAACGACTGGTCTTATTTAACAATTGCAAATGTGCATAGATGTAGTAAAGCAAAGGTACGTGCTGAGATTGATAAAGGCTTGGCATATTTGGATGGAAAAATTGAGGTGTTGCAATCTTGACAGTGCAGCACACTTGGTTTAGATTTGTGATATGGTGGGACGAAGTTATAAGCGTTGCACCAAAATGTTTTAAAAGCTCGCCAAATGGTGAGCTTTTTTGTTCCATGAATTTTAATATAATAAGTTTTTTATAAATCCGAATTAAATAAAATGTCAGAAACTAATCCTTCTAAAAGTGAGAAAACAAAGCTTATTTTTATAATATCTTGTTTCATTGTATTAACGGGGGTAGCTTACAGAATTCTTTATTTAGGACAAATACAGGGATCAGAATTCGTTATATTAGTTATCGCCTCTATGTTCATTTGTTTGACAGGTTATTTTTTAAAAGAAATTCAGGAATTCTCCATTGGAGGCAATCTTTTTAAATTAAGAGATATCGGGAACAAGTCAGAAAAGTTACTTCATGATATGCAAATTGAATATTATAAAATGCGTATCGATATGGCTTTTACACCTACTGGATTTTTCGGTGGAGTTGGAAATTCAATTTTTCAAAGTAAAATTGAATTCTACAATGTTATTAGAGAAATTAAAGATGTGGGGCTGTTGAAAAACCCTACCTTAAGACAAAAGATTGAAATACAACTTAGAAAATCCCTTCAACAACAACTTGAGAATGTTCACTTAATAGGAAATGTGCTTAATGAAAATCCTTTAAATGGCAAAGTTGATCCTTTAGAAATTAGAGGGTTAATCTCAGAAGAAATTATAAGAAAAAATATAAAAGACAATGATTTGTATAGAGATGAAACAACTGCTAAAAATACAATTTTAATGAGAATTGAAATTTATGAGAACTTATTAAAAGCTTGTAATTGGCTTGAAGAGTAATTTTTTAACCTCCTTCGACCGGTTCTCTTTTGTGCTATAGTCCAGACTAATTAAAAACTGGTAAGTAAAATGAATATCTGTGTTGGTGGTGAACTTGATGGGCAAAAGATAGAAAAAGAAGGTAGATTGCTTAAAGCTTCTGATATCGACCTATCTTTTAAAACTGAGTACTACAAGCAAGTTTTTAACCGCGACAACATTAACTATCGTTTCTGGCTACCTATTGGATCTGACTTGCATGATATGTCGGAAAAAGTCCTTAATATCCTTAGAGCTCCTAAAAACTAGTTTTATCGTTTGCCGGACGGATTACGGCACAAGAAGCCCCGCTAAATATCGATTATTGGCGGGGCTTTTTATTTTTAAACTTGAAAATATTTTTATTGTCTCAATATATAAATTTCATTAAAAAATAACGAGTTTTAAACATGAGTAAAGTAAAAACACCTAAATATAAAATTGGTGATAAAGTTAAACTAAATGTTGGGGGACCAGATATGGCGGTTCTTTCCCTTGGTGAAAACTTTCAAACTAAAGAATTTAATGGATTATATTCTTGCCAATGGTTTGCTGGGAAGAAACTTGATTCTGGAAAGTTTCCTGAAGAAAGCCTTGTAGCGGTCACAGATGAAGAAGATCCTGAATCAAAAAAGTAGGTATTAACCAAGTAGTTGAATGGATGATATTAAAACTACGAATTGATGGTTGTCTTTATCAAGATGACGTAGTTGATTACTTGGTTAAGAACTCCTATTTTGATTATCTGAAAGAAAATGCAGATGGTAATTTGGCAATTGCAACCCCATTACTAACTGCCTTTAAAAAACCAACCTTAAAAGAAGTTGTTTGGGTAAAGCCAGATCGTTATTGGCGCTATAGAGTGCTAGAGGATGAACTTGCTCGAGAAGCAAGAGGTTAAATAAGAGCTGCCAAATGGCAGCTTTTTTAATGGGTTAAATTTATGAAAAACGAAGTCGGCTTTCATGTTCCTGTACGTCCAATGCCTCCAGAATGGATTTTTGAAATAGACACTCCAAACTTTGCACCAGCGCCAGAATTGTGGGAATGGATAAGACAGGTTTTTCTAGATCCAAAATCAAAACTATTTAACCCTGATCACATGCATTTACGGTCATTTCGATATCCAGATATTGCTGTGATGTGGGCTAGATCTGGTTTTAAAAAGCAAGGACGTCAGGTCATTGGGACTACTGAAAAAGTCATGATCAATGCTGGTGGCTGGAAGAAAGAACGACAAGAAGAACAATACATCCAGTGGTTCAATTATTTACCTGAATACTTAATTACTTTTGATGCTTCATATTCACGTATAGCAAGTGATGTGAACTTTTGTGCTTTGGTTGAACACGAGCTTTATCACATTGCACATAAGAAGGACCAATACGGAACACCAGCTTATAACAGAGAAACTGGTATGCCTAAGTTAGCTATTCAAGGTCACGATGTTGAAGAATTTACAGGTGTTGTTCGCCGATATGGAGCAACTGAGGATGTTAAACGAATGGTCGAAGCAGCTAATAAAAGGCCTCAGCTCACACGTGCTGATGTTCATTACGCTTGTGGCACTTGTAACTTAAAGGTGGTTTAAATTTTTTTTGCCACTCTACTTGGACGTACTTGGACGGATAGAGATAAATGGCAAGGCTTAATAAACGGGTGAAACTCTATATAGTACGGTCACTTGCTACCTATGAGACACCTAGTGAAACAGCAAGAGGCGTCCAAGAAGAATTTGGTATCACCGTAACCAAACAGCAATGTGAAGCATACGACCCAACAAAGAAAACAGGGCAGGACTTAAGCGAAGAGTTTAAGGCTGAGTTCTACAGAGTGCGCAAGGAAATGAACGACAACCTTAGTGCTATTCCAATCGCTAACATTGCATACCGCCTCAAACGCCTACAACGGTTCATCGATCATGAACAATTCAAAGAAAACCCAGTCATTGTGCCGAGCCTTTTAGAGCAGGCAGCTAAAGAGGTTGGCGGCTTATATACCAATCGCAAGGAAATAACAGGGGCAGGTGGCGGACCAGTCCAAACAGTTAATTCAGAAATTCCA
>NZ_JAWVAV010000064.1:0-10063 GCF_033599315.1 Acinetobacter sp. OYA S30 | reverse complement strand
CAGACCACGCTCCTGCGTGGTCTTTTTTTATGCTTGTTTTTTGATTAAACACAGTTTGTAAAGACCGACTTCATAGTTCTGGCATTGTTTGTCTAAGCCAATTTCTTCATGTTCTTATAACACTTAACAAGGATGTTGAAGACATGAAAAGGTCATTATTATTTTTAGGAATTCTAAGTTTAACTGCTGGAGCACAAGTCTCTGCAGCTGATTTGAGTTGGGGTGATCCAACTTTAGATTCGGGTCAATTTAAAGTGTCTGGCGCAGTACGTTCTCGTTATTTACATAAAGATTATGTGGTCGGGGCGAATGAAGGTTCCCAAAATGATGACTGGCGACTTACTGATATTAAATTAGTGTTGGGTTATGAAAACCCAAACTGGATTGCAGGAGCAGATGCTCGCTGTTATCAATATGATCGCTTGTGTGATGCGATTTTTCTAAAAAAAGCTTGGGTAGGGTATAAGTTATCTGACCAACAAAGAGTCACGGCAGGTTTGCAGCCTGTTGATTTTGGCTTTGGTGAATTTTGGGGAAGTAGTTATTACGAAACGCTTTTAAATACCGTTGGTTTAGAAGATATTGATAATCTGGGGATTAAATATAAATTTGCAGATGACAAATACAATTTAACCTTAGGATTCTATCCAACTGATGGAGGAAATTATAAGGGGACATCAAAAGACTCAAGCCGATATAGTGGTAATTTCGTTGAAGCTGATGATTTAACTACAGGAACCAATATTGAAGAAAAAAATATGTGGATTGCGCGGGCCTCTAGCAAATTTGAGCTTGATAAAGCTCAAAAATTTTCGACCGAGTTAGGTGGTTCAGTTTGGTATTCAGATTTAGAAAATAAAAGAACAGATGAAGATGGACACCGCAAATCATGGAATGTATTTGCTCAAACGCAATATCAAGCATGGCAATGGATGTTCTTAGCAGGTAAGCAAGATGTCACTAATGGCGATAATTTATTGCCAAATAGCTCAACCATTGGAGCATTTGATTACCCGTATCAAGTTGCTAACAAAGGAAAATATCTGGTCAATGAAATTAACTATACCTTTGCTCAGCCATTCCACAAAATTGAAAATATTAAGCCCTATATCTCTCATAGCCGCTTTTTCAAAGATGAGGATGGATATAAAGACTCTGAGCGTTTAATTGCAGGCGTTTATTTTAATTACAAAGCCATTGGTATTCAGGGTGAATATATTATGAGTAAAAATGATCCAATGGTAGGTGGTGGGGCGAATGGCCTTGCACAAGGTAGCAGTAATGATTGGGATAAACTGTTTTATCTTTCAATTGGATATTATTTCTAAAAGTTAAAAGTAAACTATTGCCCTAAGTGAACAGGCCCACTTAGGGCTTTTTTTTTATAGAAAGACTTTTTCAGGCGGTGGCTCTCGTTTGACGGCTGGTGAAATGAGTTGTCCACGGCTTAGGTTTTGCACATGCTGTAAACGATTGAGCAATTCGTTTTGAATAAACAAAATACAGGTTTGTAATTTAGATGAGCTTTTGAGTCGTGATGGATAAACTGCCCAGACATCTGCATCTTGCCAGTACTCAGGCAAAATATGCTGAAGTTGGCCGGTAATCAATTCATCTGCAACATCCCAAATCGAACGGAAAATAATACCGTGACCTTCTATGGCAAGTTGATGAATAATTTCACCGTTATTTGAAACAAAGCGGGGTTTGATATGCACTGAGACATCTTCGGAAGCATGCCTAAATTTCCATAAAACCGAGGATTGGTCGCGTTCACTAATTGTTAAACAGTCATGTGTTTGCAAATCTTCAATACTGTCAGGTACACCGTGTTTAAGTAAATAACTCGGTGACGCGCACAAAATACGAAAATTAGAAGCCAGCTTCTTCGCAATCATATTGGGTGCAATTTCATTACCAATTCTAATGTCTAAATCAATACTGTGTTGAATCAGGTCTTTGGTGTTGTCGATGGTATCAAAATGAATCTGTAGTTTTGGATACAGCATCATTAATTTAGACAAAATTGGTGCGACATGTTTTCTGCCAAAACCAAAGCTACTAATAATATCCATACGACCCGTGGGTGTACTCAGCGGGTTATTGACTAGTTCGCAGACTTCATCAAATTCTTCAAGAATATTTGAAACTCTCTCAAGTATGAGTTTGCCATCTTCTGTCAGGCTAACGTGACGTGTACTGCGGTGAAAAAGTTTGCAGCTCAACGTGTTTTCTAAAATATTAATTCGCTTGCTAATAAAAGCTGGCGATGTCCCGAGTTCCTCAGCAGATTCGACAAAACTTTTTAGTTTGGCGACTGTGCAAAAAACCTTTAAATCCGATAGGTTAGGTAGATTATTCACGATCCGTGTCCATTGGAGTGATAGTTCTGTTGTTGATCATTTTTGCTTAAAACATCATGTTTAAGCCATACAAGGATATTAGTCGAAGGTGTGAAGGAAGCTTATGGCAAAAAGATATAAAGTTGCCACGATTGCAGGCGATGGCATTGGTTTAGAAGTTCTACCAGAAGGTATTAAGGTTGTAAAGGCAGCAGCAGAGAAGTACGGCATTGATCTTCAGTTAGATGCTTTCGATTGGGCAAGCTGCGATTACTACCTTAAGCACGGCAAAATGATGCCAGATGACTGGTTTGAAACTTTGCAGGGCTACGATGCAATTTATTTTGGCGCTGTAGGCTGGCCAGATAAAGTGCCTGACCATATTTCGCTTTGGGGTTCGCTGCTCCAGTTCCGTCGTGGTTTTGACCAATATGTAAATTTACGTCCAGTGCGCTTAATGCCGGGTGTGAAATGTCCATTGGTAGGTAAAAAACCAGGCGATATCGACTTCTACGTGGTTCGTGAAAATAGTGAAGGTGAATACTCAGCGATTGGCGGTAAAGCTTTTGAAGGAACAGACCGCGAGTTTGTTTTACAAGAAGCCGTATTTACACGTCATGGCGTAGACCGAATTTTGCGTTATGCATTTGAGCTTGCAAATCAGCGAGATGCGAAAAAAATTACCGCAGCGACTAAGTCAAATGGTATTGCAGTGAGCATGCCGTACTGGGATGAGCGCGTTGATGCGATGGCAAAACAGTATCCACAAATTCAAGCTGATAAACAGCATGTTGATATTTTAGCGGCTCGTTTTGTTTTACAACCTGAACGCTTTGATGTGGTTGTGGCATCGAATTTATTTGGCGATATTCTTTCCGATTTAGGTCCTGCATGTACGGGAACCATTGGTTTAGCGGCATCGGCAAATTTAAACCCAGAAAGAAAATTTCCATCACTGTTTGAACCTGTCCATGGTTCAGCACCAGATATTTACGGTAAACAAATTGCCAACCCAATCGCTGCGATTTGGTCGGGTGCCATGATGTTCGAATTCTTTGGTGAAGAAGACGAGCGCTGTATCCAAGCGGGTCAAGATATTATGCAGGCGATTGAGAATGTATTAATTAATGGCCCAAAAACAGCCGATATCGGCGGTCAGGCAAAGACTTATGAGGTAGGAGATGCAATTGCATCATGTGTAGCCCAAACTAAAATGGACGTATTCGCTATGGAATAACGCCATCCAAAAATGGATGTATGGATATGGATAATCAAAACACAAAAATTTATACGGATAAATTTCTTGCCGTCACCAGCTTACTGTTTGTATTTATTTCAGTTGCTGGTTTGGCGATTTATTCGCAAGAATCGATAAAGATTGCTGCAACATGGATGCAGTGGACGACATCGGTATTTACAACCCCAGTATTACTGTTTGCTTTTTTAGCCATTATTTTTACTTTTGGTCTTGCCTTTAGTAAATACGGAAAAATTAAGCTTGGAGAAGGAAAGCCTCAATACACCACGATGTCATGGATTTTTATGTTCATCTTGTCGGGTATTGGGTCTTCTACATTGTACTGGGGCTTTTTGGACTGGGCCTACTATTATCAAACTCCGGGTTTGAGCTTACCGCCTGAGTCAGCAGAAGCATTGAAATATAGTGTGGCTTACTCGTTTTTTCACTCTGGCTTAAGTGCATGGGCAATTTATGCTTTGGCATCAATTTCTTTGTGCTACAGCTATCATGTGAGAAAAAATAAAGGCTTAAGTTTGGCTTCAGTGATTGAGGCTGTGACAGGCTTTAAATCAACTGGTGTGGTTGGTCGTTTAGTCGACTTAATGTTCTTGCTTTGCATGTTCGGTGCATTGACGATTTCATTGGTACTCACTGCCGTGACATTTACCAATATTTTGTCTCAGCTCACAGGCATTCCAAATACCTTTATGACCAAGGTCATCATTATTTTGGCAGTTTCAGTTCTGTTCGCACTCAGTTCATATGTAGGTATGGACAAGGGCATGCAGCGTTTAAGTCATATGGTGTGCTTGGGTGTAGTGTTATTTGCAATTTATGTACTTTGCTTTGGTCCGACTCAATTCATTTTGAATAATTCATTAATGAGTTTCGGGTTAATGGCAACCAACTTTGTCGATATGAGTTTGTTTACCGACCCAATGGGTGACGGCAAGTTTACTCGTGAATGGACTGTTTTCTACTGGTTATGGTGGATTTCATATGCACCGGGTGTGGCACTCTTTGTAACGCGTGTTTCTAAAGGCCGTACTATTAAAGAAGTGATCTTTGCCATGGTCATTGGTGGCAGTGTTGGTCTTTGGTTCATCTTTGGTGTGTTTGAAAACTATAGCGTTTATAGCTTTATTCATGGGGCTGTAAATGTGCCACAAATCTTGAGCCAACAAGGTGGTGAGGTTGCAATTGGTCAATTGCTTAGCCTGTTACCTGCCGGAAAACTCATGATGTGGATTTTCCTCGGCATTATGGTGGTGTTCTTGGCAGCACACATGGATGCAGTAGGGTATGCGGTTTCGGCAACATGTACACGCGGTTTAAGTGAAGGGCAAGACCCATCGCCAAATGCACGTCTGTTCTGGTGTGTCATGCTGACCTTAGTTCCAATTGCCATGATCTTTAGTAAAGCACCATTAGACACCATGAAAACGGCAACTATTGTGACGGCTTTACCATTCATCGTGATTATTCTGATTCAGACCTATGGCTTAGTGAAATGGCTCATACAGGATTATGCCAAAGTCCCATCACATTTAATTGAGCAACAAGGTTATGATGAGCAGGAAATTGGTTTAAACCAGACTCAAGATGAACATGCAAAACGGATGCAGCTTGAGCTTGCAAGCTCAATCAAACTGGATAGAAAAACCAGCTAGAGGGAATGGTAATGACGACATATGAACAGGCTACTTATGCCTTAAGTGAAGAAATGCAAAGCCTTGTGTATTGGAGCAGCATTTATTCACCAGCAGATGCAGATATTGACTCAGTCCGTGCGGCATATGATGCCATGTGCCGACACTACACTTTGCCACGTGATGACAAGTTAGATGTAGAAGATCGAGTGATTGCAAATGAAGAGCATCCTGTGCCTGTTCGTGTGTATTTACCAAAAACAAATCGACCTGGGTCTGGTTGGCCATGTGTGTTGTATCTACATGGTGGTGGTTGGATGGTAGGTGGACTCGATTCACATGAGTTTATTACCAGTTATTTGTGTAAGGACTTAAATGCGGTTGTTATTAGTGTGGATTACCGCTTGGCTCCAGAGCATCGTTTTCCAGCAGCCTTTGAAGATTGTTTAGCAGTCTATCACTGGCTTAAACAACATGGTTCAGCTTGGCAAATCGATAGTGAAAATATCGTTCTAGCAGGCGATAGCGCGGGCGGTAATTTAGCAGCTGCCCTTGCAGTGGAACTACAACATAGTGGTTTACAAGCTCAAGGGCTGGCATTGGTTTATCCATGTTTAACGACAGCATTTGATACCCCATCCGCACAAAAGCACGCCCATGCGCCGTTGTTAACGACAGAAGATATGCATTTTTATTTAAAGGAATATGCTCCGGACTCACAAGATTGGCAGGATTTACGTCTAGCCCCTTTATTGGCGACGGACTTTTCAGATATGCCTACAAGTTTTGTAGCCGTTGCTGAATATGACCCTTTAAGTGATGACGGTTATTTCCTTACCCAAAAATTGGAACAAGCAGGTATCCCTAACGAGTTCCATTTAGGCAAAGGTTTATTACATGGCAGTTTACGTCTGATGCGTGACTGTCCGGAAGTTCAACATTTATATCAAAACATGCTGAGTGCGATACGCCGCATGTTTGGCAGTGTCGAAAAGACATCAATTTAATATCGAGTCATTTGGACGAAAAGAATTTAATGGAGTAAAAACATGAGTGCAGTTGAAAAATTACCTGAAGATTTTTGCGCAAACCCAGATGTTGCATGGACTTTCCCTAAAGTTTTCTATACTTCATCTCAAGTTTTCGAGCACGAGAAAGAGGCAATCTTTGCTAAAAGCTGGATTTGCGTTGCACATGGTAGTGAGTTGGCTCAGCCAAATGACTATATTACCCGTAAAGTGATTGGTGAAAATATTGTCATCATTCGTGGTAAAGATAGTGTTCTACGCGCATTTTATAATGTGTGCCCGCACCGTGGTCATGAACTTTTAAGCGGTAGTGGTAAAGCAAAAAATGTAATTACCTGCCCATATCATGCATGGACGTTTAAGCTAGACGGTAGCTTAGCTTTGGCACGTAACTGTGACCACGTTGAATCTTTCGATAAAGAAAACTCAAGCATGGTGCCTTTAAAAGTCGAAGAATATGCAGGTTTCGTATTTATTAATATGGATGAAAATGCGACTTGTGTAGAAGACCAGCTCCCGGGCTTTGCTGAGCGTTTAAATCAAGCATGTGGTGTGATTAAAGATTTAAAATTGGCAGCACGCTTTGTGACAGAAACACCAGCAAACTGGAAAGTGATTGTTGATAACTACATGGAATGCTACCACTGTGGACCTGCACATCCAGGCTTTGCTGACTCTGTACAAGTCGATAAATACTGGCACACAACGCATCAAAACTGGACATTGCAATATGGTTTTGCGCGTTCATCTGAGAAGTCATTCAAACTTGATCCATCAGTAACAGATCCTGAGTTTCATGGTTTCTGGACTTGGCCTTGTACCATGTTCAACGTACCACCAGGCAGCAACTTCATGACAGTTATTTATGAATTCCCTGTTGATGCGGAAACAACTTTGCAGCATTACGATATTTACTTTACGAACGAAGAACTGACTCAAGATCAAAAAGATTTGATTGAGTGGTATCGCAATGTATTCCGTCCTGAAGATTTGAACTTGGTAGAGAGCGTACAACGTGGTTTGAAATCACGTGGTTATCGTGGTCAAGGCCGTATCATGACTGACAAGCAACGTTCTGGTATCAGTGAGCATGGTATTGCTTACTTCCAACATCTTGTGGCGCAGTACCATCAATAAAAACAAAGGGATTTATTCAGGTGTAAAGATGACTTACACCTGATTCTTCAGTTAGGAAGACGATATGTCGAGTTTACAAAGTACTGAACTATTTCAGCAACAAGCCTATATTAATGGGCAATGGCTAGCTGCACAGTCGAATGCGACTGTTCCGGTGAGTAATCCAGCTACAGGCGAAGAAATTGGCACAATTCCTAATATGGGAGCGGCAGAGGCAACCCAAGCAGTTGAAGCTGCCTATACGGCTTTACAAAGTTGGAAAGCTTTAACGGCCCAAAACCGTGCTGATATCTTATTGGCTTGGCATAAACTGGTTCTCGATCATACCGATGAACTTGCTTTAATCATGACCATTGAGCAAGGCAAGCCTTTAGCAGAAGCAAAAGGTGAGGTTCGCTATGCTGCATCATTTATTCAATGGTTTGCCGAAGAAGGCAAGCGTATTTATGGTGATGTGATTCCAACGGTAAATAACCAGCAGCGCTTTATTATCAGTAAAGAACCTGTAGGTGTGGTGGCTGCGATTACGCCGTGGAATTTCCCAATTGCCATGATTACCCGTAAAGCAGCGCCAGCTTTAGCAGCGGGTTGTACGGTCGTGATTAAGCCAGCCAATGAAACACCTTACTGTGCATTAGCGATTGCAAAGCTTGCAGAAAAGGCAGGTATACCAGCTGGTGTGATTAATATTGTTACTGGTAAATCTCAAGAAATTGGCTCGGTATTTACTTCACATGAAAAAGTGAAGAAGTTGACTTTCACTGGTTCAACACCAGTGGGCCGTTTACTGATGCAGCAGTGTTCAAGCACCATTAAAAAATTGGCGCTTGAGTTGGGCGGAAATGCTCCTCTGATTGTGTTTGATGATGCCGATTTAGATAAAGCTGTACAAGGCGCGATTTTTGCCAAGTTCCGTAATGCAGGCCAGACCTGTGTTTGTGCTAACCGCATTTATGTACATGACAATATTTATCAAGCTTTTGCCGAGAAGTTTGTACAAGAAGTACAAAAGTTTAAAGTCGGTAATGGTTTGGAAGATGGCGTACAAATTGGTCCATTAATTAATGAAAAGGCAGTTTTGAAAGCACAGCAGTTAATTGATGATGCAGTGAGCAAAGGCGCTAAGATTGCCTGTGGTGGTAAGCAGCATGCTTTAGGACAAACCTTTTATGAACCATCAGTTTTAACTAACGTTGACCGTACAATGGAAATTGTCCAAGAAGAAATTTTTGGTCCAGTTGCGCCGCTCATTCGCTTTACAGATGAAACAGATGTGGTTGCTCAAGCAAATGACACTATCTTCGGTTTGGCTGCGTATGTTTATAGCGAAAATATTTCACGTTTATGGCGAGTGTCAGAACAGCTTGAATATGGAATGGTCGGTATGAATGCCACTGCAATTTCAAATGAAGTTGTACCATTTGGCGGTGTGAAACAATCAGGTGTTGGGCGTGAAGGCTCAAAATATGGTCTTGAAGAATTCATGACCATTAAATACATGTGTTTAGGGCTTTAAGGATAAGCCCTAACAACAAAAATATGCGGTAAAAGAAGGATTCTAATATGGCGAGTCATTATGAAATGTTCCCAGCGGTTGTTACTCGTGTGGAACAGCTAACCCCTTTAATCAAACGGTTTACGTTCAAACGTCAAGATGGGCAGAACTTTCCTCGATTTAGTGGGGGAAGCCATATTATTGTCAAAATGAATGAACAACTTTCTAATGCCTACTCATTGATGAGCTGTACGCAAGATTTATCAACTTACCAAGTCTGCGTTCGTAAGGATGTGGAAGGTAAGGGTGGATCAGTTTTCATGCATGATCAGTGCAATGAAGGCTGTGAAATCCAGATTTCAGAACCAAAAAATTTATTCCCGCTAGCTGAAACAGGCAATAAACATATCTTGATAGCTGGTGGTATTGGTATTACACCATTCTTACCTCAAATGGATGAGCTGGCAGCACGTGGAGCAGAGTATGAGCTGCACTATGCTTACCGTTCACCTGAACATGCAGCTTTACTTGATGAGCTAACACAGAAACATGCAGAGCACGTATTTAGTTATGTCGATTCAGAAGGCAGCATGCTTAACTTAGATGAATTAATTTCATCACAACCAAAAGGCACACATGTATATGTATGTGGACCTAAACCTATGATTGATGCGGTGATTGATTGTTGTAACAAGCACCGTTACCGCGATGAGTACATTCATTGGGAGCAATTTGCCTCAACAGTTCCTGAAGATGGTGAAGCATTTACGGTGGTACTTGCCAAATCTAATCAGGAAATTGAAGTACAAAGTAACCAGACTATTTTACAAGCCATCGAGACATTAAATATTGATGTGGAATGTCTATGCCGAGAAGGGGTTTGTGGTACATGTGAAACCGCTATCTTAGAAGGTGAAGCAGAACACTTCGATCAATACTTAAGTGATGCTGAAAAAGCTTCACAAAAGAGCATGATGATTTGTGTATCAAGAGCAAAAGGCAAAAAATTGGTATTAGATCTTTAATATATTTCTGTGGCCGATCAATTGCTTAAAGTAAGAATTTGCTAAAAAATGAACAAATAATGGCGATCTGAATCATATTTGTTCATTTGGTGGGCATAAAGAGTTTTGAAGTATTGACCTGCTATACAGAACTATAGATAATGCGCA
>NZ_JAWVAV010000063.1:0-10749 GCF_033599315.1 Acinetobacter sp. OYA S30 | reverse complement strand
GATACAACAATGGCTGCCTGATTTGAATCCTGATACATATAGTTATCAGCTACTTGTCCGTCATAAATAATCATCGTGAAATCTCTACCCGTACTACCTATATCCGTATTTAGAAAATCACCACCTACCTGTGGCGTTCAGAGATACTAATGGCCCAAACTTAAAAGTTTTGTTTATGTTATGTAATAACGTATCTTTTTGCCAGTTTTTATTTCTGGCTATGGAAAAAAGGGCTAATTAAAAGAGCTTTTGAAATCATACAAATTAAGTTTCTGATATTATTGAATATAAATAATTAATCAGAGCTTAATTTTGAATATTTCGAGCCAACATTTGCGAATATACTCAAAATCTAAGTCTCTGATTTAAAATGCCACATTTTCTTACAATTTTAGAAACATGGGCTGGCTTAAAATTGGTGTTCCTTTAAATACTCTTCAGTACGGATAATAGCAGCTTGCATATTATGAATTGTATTCTCGACGTCAGTTAAAGTTTTTGCATTTCCACCACTTAGAGCTTGTCGCCATTTGCGAGCGCCCGGTAAATTTTGGAATAGACCTAAAATATGACGTGTAATGATAGAGAGGGGTGCACCTTCAGCTAGACGTTGTTCAATATACGGTAGCATTTGTTCCATAATATCGAAACGATCTGGTGCTTCTAGGTTCCAAAGTTGGCCGAGCTCAGCAAGTAAGTAAGGGTTGTGATAGGCTTCACGGCCAATCATGACGCCGTCAACGTGCTGTAAATGAGCTTGAGTTTCGGCAAAAGTTTTAATACCACCATTAATTTCAATAGTCAGATGCGGGCGTTCTTGCTTTAAACGGTAAACATCTTCATAGCGTAGCGGTGGTACTTCTCGGTTTTCTTTCGGAGACAAACCTTTCAATATCGCAATACGGGCATGTACAACAAAGTGAGTACAACCTGTTGCAGCGACAGTATCTACAAAGTGCAGCATTTCTTCGTAAGACTGCATGTCATCAATACCGATACGGTGTTTTACCGTTACCGGAATGTTGACAGCTTTTTGCATGCTGTGAATACATTCAGCGACCAAGTCTGGCTCTGCCATTAAACATGCACCGATTTTATTGTTCTGTACACGGTCACTTGGGCAGCCTACATTCAAGTTGACTTCGTCATAACCCCAGTCTTCAGCCATTTTTGTGCAAGTGGCAAGTTCTTGTGGGTTTGAGCCGCCAAGCTGCAATACGATTGGGTGTTCTTGAGCGTTATAGTCCAAATGGCGTTTCGCATCGCCAAATAGAATCGCGCCCGTAGTCACCATTTCTGTATAAAGCACAACGTTTGGGTTAAACAACCGTGCAAAGAATCGGTAGTCCTTTGTAGTCCAGTCCATCATTGGGGCTACACTGATTCTTGGAGATTTAATAGTTTCAATGGTTTTGTTAATAGTCATTAAAAATCATACCTTTAATCAGTGTTTTGCAACCTGTTTGAATCTGTGGGAACTCATGTTTAGCTGCGTTAATCGGTTTGCATTTACACCAGAATTTACACCATAATGAAAAAAATGGTTCATGGTGTAAAATTATGGGGTCAATTACTGCCAGAAAAAGTGCAGATGGAAGTGTTAGTTACCGAGCTGCTATCCGGATCAACAAAAAAGGTTATCCTGCTTATTCTGAAAGCAAAACATTTTATTCAAAAAAAGTGGCAGAAAACTGGCTTAAAAAAAGAGAAGTTGAGATTCAAGAAAATCCAGACATTTTACTTGGCAAAGAACAACTGATTGATCTAACTTTGTCAGATGCCATAGATAAATATTTGGATGAAGTTGGGAGCGAGTACGGCAGGACGAAACGCTATTCTCTACTCTTAATTAAGAAGTTGCCAATTGCGCGCAATATTATCACAAAAATACATTCGATACATTTGGCTGAGCATGTGGCTCTAAGACGAAGAGGCGTGCCTAATCTTGGTTTAGAACCTATTGCAACAAGTACACAGCAGCATGAGCTTTTACATATTAGAGGTGTTCTATCTCATGCATCTGTTATGTGGGGTATGGAAGTTGATTTAAGTAACTTCGATAAAGCTACAGCACAGCTTAGAAAAACTCGTCAAATCTCGTCTAGTAAAGTGAGAGATAGGCTTCCTACAAAGGAAGAGTTAATTGCTTTAACAAAACTTTTTGCTGAGCGTTGGAAGTTAAATAAATACGGTACTAAGTATCCAATGCATTTAATTATTTGGTTCGCAATTTTTTCATGTAGACGTGAAGCAGAGTTAACACGCTTATGGCTGCAAGATTATGATTCTTACAACTCTTCATGGAAAGTTCATGATTTGAAAAATCCGAACGGTTCTAAAGGTAATCACAAGTCTTTTGATGTGTTGGAACCTTGTAAAACAATAATTGAACTTTTATTAGATAATGAAGTGCGGAGTCGTATGCTTCGATTAGGATATGATGAACAACTCTTATTACCTTTGAATCCCAAAAGCATAGGAAAAGAGTTTCGCGAAGCATGTAAAATATTGGGAATAGAGGATTTACATTTTCATGATTTGAGACATGAAGGTTGTACGAGACTTGCAGAACAAAGTTTTACTATTCCTGAAATTCAGAAAGTAAGTTTGCATGATTCTTGGGGGAGCTTACAGCGGTATGTTTCTGTGAAGTCAAGGCGAAATGTAATTCAATTGGAAGAGGTGCTACGCCTCATTGATGAAACGTAGCAAAGTCTTTAGCAGCTTCAGAATACTTCTTATCTAAGATATCAGCCAAGTCTTTAACGTGCACCAGAAATGGTGCGCGTTTGCTTGAATCTATTTTAAAGACAGAGAAAGGAAACTCTTGATTATTTGCCTTTCTCAGCGCCTCTGCCTTGCTTAAGTGAGGATAGTAGTCTTGTACTATGCTCATTAATTCGACAGTCATAGAGCGATATTTCATAAATAGGTAATCAGCGGTGTTTAACTGGAATGCACCCATTGTGAAATAGCCTCTTAACTAGTTAGTTTTAAACTTTGAATACAACACATCAAAATTGGACTGTGTATCCCAAATTCGAAGGACTGCATCACTGCCTATCAGGTACGTTTTGAGCAGCTTAATAAGATCTTTGCACCTTGGATCACTTTTAAAAAAATGATTAGTTTGCATAAACCCGTTTAATGGCATAGATACAGGATATGCTTTGCAATTAAATAGGCCTTCCAGATTACCTCGTAAGGCAATGAAAGCATTTTCATCAGAAGAACCAACAGGATCATCTATGAACTGGCGTTCCAGTAAAAACACCAGCCTAAGTGCTAATTGTCCTTGGGGTGTAAGTTCCCATTTCGAAAATACGGCAATAATTTCATTATTTCCACCTTCATTAAGGAAAATGGCGATCATCTCTTTTTTCTGCTGATCTAAATATTGTTGTTTCGAATACATTGGAGTATTCGCTGAAAGCGTAAATAGCATTGGCAAATATAGCTCATGTGTTTCGAAGCCTGCGTAGTCTCTGAATAGAACCTTCATTGTCGAATCAAATAACTCTTCAGCACGACTTTGTTCTGTATTCCAAGCTGTTAAATCCTCACTAAACTGCCTAGTGTTGAGCATATATTGGTAGCCCGTAATTTGATTAGAAAAATACTGATCGTGGCAGTAAATCCCCCCATTAAGCATAGGCCCCATATGTTTAATAAACTGAATCAACAATTCGTTCTCTGGCTTTAGTCGAACAGATAACATCCCATTAGTGACAGGGGAGCCTGTCACTAATGGATATGCTGATCTAATCAACTCAACAGGTTTACTGAGAGATAATGCCTGATTACTATTTTGAGAATTTTGTTTTGCAAACATGCTTGTAGTTTTTGATCTCCCAAGAGCTTTTGCTGACTTCTCAGAACCAATCAGATCGTAAGCCCAAATAGGTTGAATGCTGCATGACGAATGTGTAGCTGCAAGTAAAGCATCTGATGCGTACTTAGTCATGTTACTGTCCTCCTACTTGAGCATCATCTGACTGATCAGAGTCTAGTAGGTTAAGTTGCTCGAACTTGCGTGGACGGCCAAGTTTGGTAGCAGGAACTTTTGGTATTTGGCTTGTTCGGAAGCTCCGAATTTGTTCTCCATTAGTAAAGGCGAAGTACTGATCATTTTTGCATATGTAGTCAAACGTAGCCTTGAGATTCTTAAGCATTTCATGGTCGGTATACTCCAAAATGCCTAAGGCACGATAGCGGTACTCATCTTTCTTCATATTGCAGATAAAAGCAGTCCCAAGATTGTTTGTAGCAACCCTCCATTTCTCAGCAATATATTGCCCCCACGTGATGTCCTCACGATGGTCATTGGCATTGAAGAAGTAATAAAGATGTCCATGGAATCCCTTGGTTGGGGTGTGTTCAATACGCAGGATATACCCGAGCGCTTGCTTAAGCTGATTATGCTTAGATGCATCATAGAACCGAATAAAAGACTCTTGCATAAACTCACTATCATGTTCAGCCTGAGCAAAATCAGTTGAGATAGCAAGCTGTTGAAGCTTAGCTGGATCGCGTATTAATCCTAGGTCTACTCGAACAACAAGGATTCGAGAATGGATCTTGAGTAGAGTCTCTACAAGCTCAACACAACGCTCTTTAGAACGGCGTCGATTACTAGCACGATTCGAAAGTTGTTTACGAATTGAGGCACTGCTCATTCTTATTGCAAACAACTTCTGAAATTTAATTAAAGCTGCAACATAAGCCTGAGCCTGTTCAGATGTGTAACACTGATTGATCAGAGAAAATTCATAAAGGGTATATTGTTCTTCCTTTGAAAGTTCTAAGAATGAATCCTTAAAGGCCTGTAACTCTATGCCCATCTTGTAATTGCCAGAGTGAGCAGACACAAAGATTGTTGTAAGCTGGCACTTAAGCAAAAGTGGAATATCCTTCGCATATTCAACACGTAGTTGCTCTTTGCCCTTAAAACTTTGAACAGATTTAAGAGTAGCGATTGGGCGCTCTTTCTCAAAATACTTGATGAACTCAACACGACTGAGCATTTTTTCAACTTCAGGGTTTATACTCGTTTTGAATATTTTAATCTTACCGTTTTCTGTCATGTACTCATGAGTTGAAAAATCTTCCTTGAGCTGTTCTAGGAATGCATCTCTATCTGCAACTGAGAACTGTGCGATAGGTGGAAGAATTGGTTTAGCTGTGTTGTTCAGAGATTTCATAGTATACCTACATACAAATAATTAATTACGTATCAGGCGTCATGAGGTAAATGCTCTCCCTATGGACATCGTTTAGAAATGTCCATTAGGGTAGGCGTAGAGTGGATATTGGCTAATCTATCTGGAGTGTATTCATCTCAAATGGATACACAATTAAATCAATCTAATCTATAAGCAGTATTTGCTAAGGCACACTGCTTATGACAATAAGTATCTAGTAGATTAATTACATATATCTAATATTACTTATTACAATTGTATTTAAACCGAAAAGCCGATTGCACTTTACTTCGAGAATGCTCTACCAAAAAATGACGGTAATACGAGGACTTTTTAAAAGTTGTGATGTCCTGCGTTATGCAGCATTTAAATGGCTTCGTTGAGCTATTCTTCGGGTGACCCACACCCGTAAATTGCTAAGCTTCCAATTGAATGTACTTATTAATTTGATGTGTTGCTGGCTTAGGTTTGAGTTGGTCATATTGGTTCCTTATGTAGCAAGTTTTGTATGCTTGATTGCATAAGGGAAATTCTAGAAAAAAATTAAGCACCCTCTAAAAATCTGCGAAGAATTTATTTAAGCTACTGATATATATGTATTTAAAATCTTTAAAATATAGAAATTTCATTGTAATTATTACTCTTTTAAAAATTTATTAATTTTTTTTAAGAGCATGTCAGTGTAGAACTAACAGGCTCTAAATAAATTATGTGAGTGATCGGATTTTTATTGGGGTGGGAGGGGAATTCTAAAGTTTTCTACCTTTCTTTTCTATAAAAATGTTCAGCGCATCATATAGGCTTGGCTCGCTTTCCTTTAACCAAGATTTAGCGCTATTCAGTAACTTCATTCTCTGATCGTCGGTTCTAATTTTACTTTTTTGAGTTTCTAAGGCAGAAATCTTTTTCTGATAAAATACTCTTATTTCCTTATAACGTTCGATAGGGCGACCTGCAAAAGAAGTTAGGGGTTGATCACGGTTCTGAGCTTGTATGATTACAGTTTTTTTACCATATTCTTCAATTTCTTTGACTTCAGCTGTAGATAGATCATTTCGAGCTGCAAAAAGAAAATATTCAGCTTCTTCTTTTTTTCGTAAACAATGTTCTATTTCAGCATTGTATTCTTGAGTGAGGTATTCTGGAATTTTTGAGATAGCTTGCTGCTCAATGGCTCCTAGAACCGTATCCATACTTGAGTAAGTTTTTTGATTACTGGTAATAAAACGTTGAACAAGTGAGAGGTAAGTTTTTTTTACCCTCTGGGATTTTTTATGGCTGTTTCGGGCTAATTGAGATTGCCTAATCTGTTTATAGATATCTTCTGGTAGCGTGTAGATATAGAAAGAACAATCATAATGTTTGGAGTAGAGACGAAATGCTTCTTCAAAATGTTTCTCAGCTTGTTGTGCTGTTTTTTTGAATATTCTGGTTTTAGTTGATACCAAGTTTTTGAATTTACGAATTTCAGTCGCGATTTCGCCATAGTGTCGGGCAAGTCGGTCCTCTTCGGGAATGTAGATGTAAATTTCCGATTTACCTCGAAGTAATGGTGGGGGTAATCTCCATGCCTGTTGACGGAGAGCCTTTTGTTCTGGCGATTCTTTTAATAAGCCTTGATCAAGCTGTTCATAAAACCACTTTCGGTCATTATCCGTCATTTCTTCACTGATAGGTTCCATTTGTTCGGGTAAATAAGCTTTGTAGTGTTCGGCATAGGCTGATGGCAAACCATAGGGAAATTTATGTCTTTTAATAATATGTTCTTCAAGTTGGTCAATTAAGCCAATAAGTTTTTTGATGTTACTCGTAGATGTGGTTTCTTGTTTAGCCTTAGCATTTTTTTTAGCTGAAGTTGCCATGTAATCAAGTTCACTTATTCATTTTAAAAGAAGTGCATATATTATAAGTCGTAACTACTTATAATTTAAAAATGATTTAGCTTAACTTGAGAGTGAATTATGAGCATTTGTAGAGGGGTGTTAGGTGTTAAACTGCACTCCATTTATGTACCGACTTATGATGATTCTGTACCGACTTGCGATGTTTTGGGTGAAAAGTAGTCAAAATCAAAATGTAGCTTAGAGTTATAATTGTTGGACTAAACTTGTAGTACTGTGAAGCATTCTACTGGATTATAAATTTATTATGGACTGAATCAAGTGCTAGAAAATCACTCATTATTGGTTAGTTAATAGTATGTCTTTGTATTACTAAAAGGTCTCAATAGCGTTTCATTAATTGCAATGCAAGATTGTAGGCTACGGTTGTAGAAATTGACTCTGCTATAAAGAACTCTTGGGGTGGGGTGAAGTTTAAAGCCTGCTTTCGATAACGCGTCTGCTTTCCTGTCTGTTTGTCTTTAAAAATAAACTCATCCTGAGCATGAGAATATTCTTGTCCATACAGTGGACCACCAAGACACTTTAACCGAAACACTGAATCATCCTTAAATTTACCTAATGGTTAGTTTAAAGAATTAATCTAATGAAAAACAATAACAATCACTTTACGACTTAGTCGATAGATCATTGACACCTTAAATATTGCACATTATCCTTTGCTTGCTGGCCACATTGCCAGTCGGTTTTGACAGACCGTTTTATTGGGTTGCATCAGAGTTATTCCTTCTGAGGAATAATTTTGAGGGTACATCTCGTCTCCTCCCGTTGCGGTAGGACGGGAGAGGGACACTTTCGAGTGTGCTGGTGTCAATCCAATCCGGTCTGTCAACCCTTTCTCGTTCTGCCACCATAATTCTCTAATGCTTTGGCAGAACTCCCAATATAAAGGAGTTGGCTATGCATATTCTTTTTATAACGCCTGATTAGTTTTAATAGGATTTGATGAACTTCTAGTTTCTCAAGCTTTAGATCTTTTCGTCTAAAAATTTACTTAAAAAAATGTCATGTGAGCTACACCATGGCAAGGCTTCGTGTTGCCTAAAAAAGCCTAAGCTCCATGACGACGTCACTGGATAAAATGATGAAAAATAAAATTTTGATGGGTTTGGTAGGTGTCAGTATTTTGTTGGTTACTGGTTGTTCTTCTGATTTCGAAAAGGGTATGAAACAAAGCTGTAGGAATACGGGAGGAAGTCGCAGTTTCTGTTCCTGCTTCTACGACAGGATGGAAGAACATTATGGTGAAGAAAAGCTGGAGGCGATTGGCATGATGCAAGTCAGGATGCCAGAGGATTTCGAAGAGGTGTCTTTTAAGTCTGGTCAGCAATGTGCACATAAACTTTAGAGCTCGTATTCACATTAAATCTTAGTTTGTCTTTTGATCTCACCTGCTGCCATAGAGCAGTGGGTTGGATAGGCTTACCTAAAAAAATGAGGAATTTACAATGAAACATCCATTGATTGGCCTTTATTTCACCATTGTGATTGGTTATTGGCTGTATTTGATTTGGCAGTACCCTATTTATTCTGGTTCATATTCTTTGGGTCGGGCACTTGTTTGGCCTGCTGATTTTCTACGTTGGTTGTTTTAGTCGCTAAATTGGGGAAGTTGCCATGACAATCATATCGAGAGAATCACTCCAGAAAAGCCGTTGGATGTTGATGTTAAGAGCGAGTGACAATATTTATTTTGCACCCGCTATTCCTTATAAAAAATTGCAAGGGGCTATGAGTTATCTCCCTCAAGGAATTCATCCAGATGAAATCCTTATGCTAATTGACGATACGGTATTTGGCAGTGCTAAAGCTGGACTTTGTGTGACGGCGACAGGACTCTTTTATAAAGAAAGCTTTGGAGATGAAGCGGTTTATCTCTTTAAAAGTATTCATCATGTCGAGGCAGATATTGGCGTCATTAATCATGGCATCGTACTGAATCGTATAGAAACCCTGACCTTTACCCAACTGGATAAGGGCACAGTACGAACATTGGCTTCATTTCTAAATGAAGTTTGTCAGGGTGAAACAGAAACCGATCGGGCTCCACCACAGATTGATGCAGAACTGAAGGTAATTATTGATCTGTTTGCTTATTTCATCACATTCAATATGGGTAAGTGGAATCCTGAATCTAGTCATGCAATATCTAAACATTTTGTAAAGCTGAATGATGAAGCATCACAGCACTATATTAAAAGGTTACTGACTGAACATCCCAACTTTGAATATGAAGAATTATTACATCGCTTTGCAGAACTGAAAGATGTGCTGGCTTACAAGCTTCGTACGGAGATGATCGAACAACTGGTTTATGCCATGGCACTGGGTCAGGTTGAGCAGAATCAGGCGGATCTCTTCATGACCCATTTATGTCGTGTATCCAATGTTTCTAAAGCCGTATTTCCTGATCTGGTCAAAATTATCTATCAATGTCTGGCTGATGAAATGAATCAGTCTACTACTTCTACTTTCAACGGTGGACAACTTCAAGCGTGCAAACTTCTTGATATTCAGCCTAATTCACTGACTGAGCAGAACTTACAATCTGCTTACCGAAAAAAGATGGCTGAGTTCCATCCCGATAAATACCAGAACTTACCTGAATCTGTTCGTCAGTTGATTGAAAGTCAGGCACAGCAACTGAATGAAGCAAGAGCTTTATTAAAAAGCTATTTGGACAATAACTGAAAATAAAGAATTTTTACTTACATATTACCCCAGTGAAGGCAGCCCTAAAGCGCCGTATATCCTCTATTTCAAGGTAATGATATGAATATGATAAAGAACAGCACTAACTCAACTAAAAAGATACCACCGTTATATTGGTTGTTAACTGTAGTCATGATGGCGGTGTTAATTGCAGGCGGTATTTTATTTAATCAACATCAAAAACGACAAACTGAACTTCAGTTAGCACAACTCGCTTTAGAACAATCTAAGGTACAAAATCAATCTGCCACAACACAAGCAGCATCGGAACCCGTTGAATCAGGTTTCACTGGAATTGAAAGTATGGTGGAAAACCCGGAATCAGAATCTGCTCATTCACAAGCTGAAGATGAGGTTGTTGCGGGGGCAATAGCCGCGGTTGATCAGGCAAAAGCACAAGATACAAGTCTAGGTAATCTCAGTTCAGAAGTTGATGGTGAGTACCATGAAGGGAAAACCTTAAGTTCCAATGCTTCTCGCTATGGATTAAAGCCAATCAAATCTGCTCCAGCTGATTTAAAGTCAACCATCCCGAATATTGATCAAATGTTAGCGTCACATCTCATGAATGTATGGGGCCGCTCAAGTCCAGATCAGGTGAGTAAACGAGTTGAAGGATGGAGCCAGCAAGGTAATACCATGACCTATCGTACTGCATGGGACTCTGACCGTTACCAATGTACTTGGTATGTGGTGAGTTGGGATAAGAACAGCAATCAAGTCCTTCACGAAGGATACCAGCCATGCTTTGGTCACTAATTAAAGCTGGTCTGTAGCATTCGTTTAATTATTACTTTACTTAATCAGAGAAAATACCATGAACCCAATCAAACTTATCGCATGTGGAATTTTAAGTCTTTCACTCAGTTCTATTGCTTTTGCTAAAACTGAGCAGATTACACTTAAAGCCAATGTCTATTACGGCGAAGAATCGG
>NZ_JAWVAV010000062.1:0-11222 GCF_033599315.1 Acinetobacter sp. OYA S30 | reverse complement strand
GTTTTAGTTGGACAAATAAGTCCAACTAAAACATTTTTATATAGTTATAAGTGATTAGCCGCTTATCCCGAAAAAGTGAAGAATAATTCCTATAGCGCAGCAACCAGCTAAAGTAGTCATCATTCCAAGTTTGAAACGGAATAAAGCAAGCATAGCTATGATTGATAACATTAGTGACCATGGGTTAATGCTGGATAAAACTGGAACTTGTAAAACCATTCCATATTTATGAATTACATTAACTTCAGCAAATAATGTATGTAATGCAAACCACACTGATAGATTAAGGATCACTCCAACAACAGCTGCTGTAATTGTCGAAAGTATGGCATTTAAAGCCTTATTATTTCTTAATGCTTCAATATATGGAGCACCAATAAAAATGAATAGAAAAGAGGGTACAAATGTTACCCATTTCGCTAATATACCTCCAAGAGTACCAGCCAAGGCAGGATTCAATGATCCTGGGTCTCGATACGCTGCCATAAAGCCTACAAACTGAACTACACTAATCAGGGGGCCAGGGGTGGTTTCAGCCATACCAAGTCCGATCAGCATTTCACTAGGTTTAAGCCAATGGAAGTTTTCGACGGCTTGCTGTGCAACATAAGATAAAATTGCATAAGCACCACCAAACGTAAGTACGGACATTTTGCTGAAGAATAGAGCGATATGCGTATAAACATTATCTTTGCCCATTAAAGTAATAAAAGCTATAAGTGGGCCGAGCCATAAGACCAAACCAATGAGAGTAATTTTTAGAGCTCTTGTATGGGAAGGTTGTACATGCTCTGGGATCTGCTTAGCAAAAGCAGCATCAATAGCTGCTAATGAAGCATTAGAGCTATTAGCGTCAGAATGAGATGAGGAGGCGTTAAATGCTTTACTTCCACTTTTATTTCCGATGTAACCGATAAGCGCAGCAACTAAAATAATAAATGGAAAAGGCAAAGCAAAGATAAAGATGCCGATAAATGACAAGATAGCGACAATGACCATCACCTTGTTTTTTAAGGCTCGACGACCTACACGCATGACAGCTTCAAGAACTACTGCAAGTACGGCTGCTTTTAATCCAAAGAATAATGCTTGAACAATACTAATCTGACCATAACTTGCATAAATCCAGCTTAGTATTCCTAATGCAAGTAGACCCGGTAAAATAAAGAGAGTACCCGCAACGAGTCCGCCACGTGTTCGGTGTAATAACCAACCTATGTATACAGCCAACTTATGTGCTTCAGGACCAGGAACAAGTGTACAGTAATTTAAGGCATGTAAAAAACGCGTTTCACTAATCCATTGTTTCTCTTCAACTAAAATTTTATGCATTACTGCGATTTGCCCCGCAGGTCCACCAAAGCTAAGCGCAGCTACTTTAAGCCATACCCAAAAAGCTTCACGAAATGAAACACCATGAAGTTCATGTGGGGGAATGCTTTCAGCTAAAGCAGTGGAATCTTCATTTGTATTCATTGCTATTTCACCTAAATTTTTGAAATTTAAAAAGTATTTGATGCGTTTAATCATTCAGTACAGAGCTATTTTTATTAAAGCTAGACAATAGGCCATTAAAGATTGCATTTGATGCGACTAATAATTGGTCATCATCTGTAATGTTTTCATGTATTCCTGCAAAGACGGTTTCTATGCCTGAAGCTTCGGGTGGCTCAATCCCGCCAATATCAAGATAGTGGACAATCTCTGCAATTTTTTTCAAAGCAGGTGTTTCTAAATTAAAACTATGTAAAAGAACTTCGAAGGTAACCCAGTGATTGATATGACTGAAAGCTGCACCATCAAAATCGAATCCTAAAGCTTCTTCTGGACATTCACTTGGTGTTTCTAACCAAATAAATGTAGGAGTTGAATCAATAAAAGTCTTGATTAGCCATGCAGAGGCTAGACGATCAATCCAAGGTCTCTTACGAGTTGCCCATATTTTGTTTTGATAACTATTTTTATCTAGAAGTTGAATATGTGCTTGTATTGCTTGAGGCTCATTCACTTCACCAAGTCGAGCTATTGAAAGCTCTAAAGCAGAAAGTTCATTTAGTACCTGTGCTTGAGTCTCATCGGGGTAATAGTCAATTTCTACGAGTGCATCGATACTTTTTCTTAATTTACGGATTTGCTTGAGCAGCTCTTTCTTTTCATCTTTAGATTGACGATCTCTTAACTCAGAGAGTTGTTTATAGAGGACATCGTATTCTTCTTTTCGACTGAAGAAAGGAGCTAATTCAAGGTTTAAAGGCTGCTCCGCATGGAATACATACGCAGAGCCTTGCTCTGAAATAACGTCACTTGCAATAGGATCAAATTTCTCGCTATGAGAAATGGGAAGTAAATACACACCATCTCTAAGGATTGCGGCTCCACTTGCTTTAAGAGAACGCCATACTCTCATACGTGTAGATGTGTTCTGTGTAGGCAAAGAGGATATGAGTAAAGATATTTTCATGTTGTATACTCAACTTATTTGTTAAATATATAACATTAATTTGGCTTGGATACAAATATGAAGAATCGATTTCTTATATCAAAAGAAATATTAAAGGGCGGAAATGGCTAAAGAAGAATTTTTTAAGTTTTTGATTTTATATAAATTATTTGGTTTTATTGTTTCAATATACATCAATATTTGTGAATTCAGTATTACTCATCACAAAAAAAATTGTTTTAGTTATAATTAAATTATTGATTGTAAAGTGTCTAAATTGTAGGGTGTTCAAAAGTTGACTGAGAATTAGGTTATTTGTAAATCTCAGTCAAAATTTTAATTTTTAGAAGGCGCTTATCGATTTAAGATAACATCAGCTAATTGATGGGCAATTTCCTCAATACTATTTACAGAAGTATTTAAGGCGACTTTATCGGCTAAATTCGGACTATAATCTAAAACGTCATTTTTAGTAATTTTGTGCCAAATCGGTAAAATCATTTTATGGCCATTCATTTCTCGAGCTACTAAGCCATCAAGTTCATAGTTGGTCCAGTCTTTCTTAATAAAGTCAGTTGAAAGAACAACGGTACCGTATTTAGAGTTTCGGAGACCACTATCAATTTTTTGACGTAAACTGTCCCCAACTTTTAACGTGAATTCATCGTACCAAACGTTTACTCCAAGTTGCTGTAATGTCTCTGCAAGCGGTCTGACAAAATCTTCTTTATCTTCTGAAGCGTGTGAAATAAACAAATCATATTCTGGTTCCGTCTCAGGTATTGTATTGTTGTAAGATGATATTGAAACATCAGTAATATATTGGGTAGAAGCTTTAATAGCATCAATTTCACGTTTCAGCTTCTTTTGATGTTCAATTTCGTCTTTCTGCTGTTTTTTAGTCAGGACCTCTAATTTTTTTCTTTCCAGTATTTCTTCTTTTATAAGGTTCTGCTTTTCTTTCAGCAGCTTATTATCAATATCAATCTTTTTCTTTTGTAAGTCTGAAAGTTTTGATTGTATACGAGCGTTTTCTTGTTCTTTCCTACTAATTTCTGATAACTTTGTTTTTAATGTAGAGGGGCTAGTTGTCTTCCCGATAGAATTTTGAATTTGTAAAATTTTAGAAATTATATCAGCTCCCTTTTTCTGCTCTAAGCTCATTCGATGAGTAATATCTGCTAACTCCTTATTTAACCTTGTTATGGTACTGCTTATAGTTTGTATTGACATGTTGGCTCTATGATAAATATAAAGGGTAAGATTATTATTTGGTTAGGCGAAATACAAGGTTTATGTGTTACATCACTCTGTAAGCGTAGAGCAGTGCTCTGCCCAATCTGCCATTAATTCTTTACGTTTATCTAGATAATCTCCACGCAAGTAAGAAGCTTCAACTTTATCTGGTAGTTTGTGCGCTAATACATGTTCACAGACTTCACGCGCATAATTAGTTTTTTCCGCAGACCAGTCACGAAAAGTAGACCGAAAGCCATGTGTGGTAATTATACGATTCTGTTTTGGATCAATATAGCCTAAGCCATTTTTTAGTTCTTGTTCATGCATACGCTTGATTAGTGTAGTCAATGGCATGTCGGAAAGCATTTCACCACTACGTGGGGCGGGGAATATAAAATCTTCTAATTGAATATATTCTCGAATGAACTCTTAATTGAGGTAAAATTACATGAACTGTCTTAGAATGGGTAGTTTAAGATGATTTGTAATTTACAATCATTAGCTTACTAAGCAAGAATAGTGTCAGGTGAATGAAATATAAACAAATGATTGGTTGAAATTTTATTGTAGTAAAAATAACAGTAAAAAACTAAAATTAAATTATTTTTTGTATGTTTATCAGTGGTTTGGTTGTTTAATTTGACTAACACCGCTTCCGCCAAAATTCTTAAAAAGCCCTTGTTAATGACAAGGGCTTTTTTTTTATGCATATAAATTACTAAAAAATGATCGTGCTCCCTTCTATATATTTCTAAGTATGGTCTCTCCCGTTCGAGGGTTCGTCAAAGTGACATTTTCTAGCGCCTGAATGTACCAAGAATGATTCTTCTGGGTGAGCACAGTAAGAATGAGAGTATCAATCTGATGAGGCCCTTGAGGATGAGCTACGCCCGCAGTGAGGCGGCTCCAAAAATGTGAAATACATATATCCTCACTCATAGGTATGAGGTCTATCAGCTCATTCTCTAGTGTTGAATCACGATAAATGGTTTCATGAATAGGTTGATGCATTGCAATAATTTCATCAACTCCTTTAACGTAGTGACCGAAACGGTTAACGAAAGTCGCCTCTTTATCAAAAAGAGCAGCAAAGGCCTGCATATCATGCTTATTCCAAGCGGTTTGAAATGCTAAAGGTATTTCTTTTGGGTTTATTATGTGTTGACTCATACCAGCACCACTGTTTAATTCTTTAAGTCCATTTTCAAATATTATAAATAAAGATACTTCGACATGCTTAAATGAAACAGGTGATCTTAGCTCGCCTTCCAAGAGTATCTTCGTTTTAACCCTCACAACTCACCACACCAAATAGGGTCGGTTGAGTTATGAGGAAAGTAGATAAACAACTGCTCGCTCAATCCGCTTAATGGAGTTAAGTTTTTATAAAATCCAGATAAAGATATAAGTTAAAAAGAATTGATGCATACAACTTTAATATAATGCTAATAATCAAACATCATGCATAAATTTAAATATACTCTTTTATTTTTTAAGAACTCTTTTAATAATTCAGAGCTAAACAATTAAGTTTAAAATATGGAGAATTTGTATACAGGATAGCTTTTATTAGTTTAATTAAAATGAGAACTATATAAATCTTGTGAATTCTAGTTTTTTACTTCATTAGTTTTGTACGTTTTTATCTTAAAGATAATCATAAAATTAGAACAATAATATTAACTATTTGATTTTTATTTATAAATTAAAATTAACAGCTAAGGTTCTTACTGTGTTGAATAAACAACAAAACTAAAAAATTTAATCTTGCTTTAAGTTCTCTTAATTAATTTATGGCCTATCTAGATTTCGTTAATGGGTCAGAAAAATAAATTATGACTTCATTTAAGCCAAATCAGAAAATTAAGAGAGTATAAAAATGAACCAGTTTGTAACGAACACGAAAAATGTAATTCGTGGAAAGTATCATCCGGAATTTTTGCAGAATGAAGTCTTATCCGATATTTTTGCTCATACTGCACAAACTCTTCCTGATAAAACGGCTTTAATTGAAGCAGATAAAACGCTGAGTTATGGTGAGCTGTATCAGCAAGCCTTAATTATGGCTCAACATCTGGCTTTAAAAGGGGTAAAGCCAGGTCATATTGTAGGGCTATGGTTGCCGCGTGGTATTGAGCTTTTAAAAGCTCAACTGGCCATTTGTTTAAGCGGTGCAGCTTGGCTTCCTTTTGATATGGATACGCCCGCGGACCGTATTGCGGTATGTCTTGAAGATGCCGAAGCGGTAGGAATGATTACTACAGATGAATGGTATGAACATTTAGCTGAAGTGCCCCAAACAAAATGGACCAACACCGAGCTGCAAAAACCACTAAGCGAAAGTGTAAGTTTAGCGAAAACCACTCCAGATCAACCTGCCTATATTATTTATACCTCGGGTTCGACAGGTAAACCCAAAGGGATTGTGATTACTCAAAAAAATATTTGTCACTTTTTACGTAGTGAAAATAGTATTTTGGGTATTCAAGAGCAAGACAAGGTCTATCAAGGCTTTTCAGTCGCTTTTGATATGTCGTTTGAAGAGATTTGGCTTTCTTATTTGGTAGGTGCAACGTTGTGGATTGCACCGAAGTCACTTGTCAGTGATCCTGAGCGGTTATGCCAAACCTTAAAACAGGAACAAATTACAGTACTGCACGCTGTTCCAACGTTACTTGCCTTATTTCCTGAAGACGTACCTAATTTAAGAATTATTAATTTAGGTGGGGAAATGTGTCCAGACTCACTGGTTGATCGCTGGGCATTACCTCATCATCAAATGTTTAACACCTATGGACCAACCGAAACCACGGTTTCTGCAAGTCTTGAGTTATTAGAACGCGGTAAACCTGTCACCATTGGCAAGCCCTTACCAAACTACGGTATGTTGGTCATTAACTCTGAAAGAGAGTTGCTCGAGCAAGGTGAAACAGGGGAGTTATGTATTTTTGGTCCAAGTGTGGCACAAGGCTATTTAGGACGACCTGATTTAACCGCAGATAAGTTTATTGAAAACCCTTGGGCAATGAGTATAGAGGAAGAATTACTCTACCGTACTGGGGATTTGGCTAAAATTGATGAGTTTGGTCAAGTACACTGCTTAGGTCGTGCCGATGACCAAGTTAAAATCCGTGGTTTCCGTGTAGAGCTTGGCGAGATCGAAGCTGCGCTTTGCGATATTGACGGAATTGGTACGGCAGCCGTTATTCTTCGTCCTGAAGACGGCATTGATCAACTTATTGCGTTTATTGCACCAGAAATTGATGCAAAGCAAGCTATAGAAATTAAAGAACTACGTCATAACTTGAGTCAGCGATTACCGCCTTATATGGTGCCAAATCGTTTTGAGATTATTGAAGAAGTTCCACGTCTATTATCTGGGAAAATTGACCGTAAAGCTTTAAAAGCAAGACCGCTCACGAGTGTGGTAGATCGCAGTGAATCTGACCAGCCACAGAACCTAGCCGAAGAAATCTTGTTTGAAATTTTGAATCGCTTGTTCCCAAACATGCCGATTAAACTCGATTCTGATTTCTTTGATGATTTAGGCGGGCATTCACTACTCGCCGCTGTTTTAATTTCAAATCTGCGTGAGCATGCGGAATATAGCCATCTGACCATTCAAAACTTATATCAAGCGAGAAGAGTAGGCGCGATTGCTGCACTCATGTTAGAGCAGCCTGAACCTACTTTATTTGATAGCCAAATTGGGCAAGATAACCCTCGTAATCAGACTTATAAATGGTTATGTGGTATTGCCCAGCTCGTTACTATTCCGGCTTTAATCTCGATTAATATTTTGCAGTGGTTAGCGCCATTCTTTACCTATCACTACTTTACCGGTGGAACCCGCGACAGTATTCCGTATGCGATTGCGTTGTCTTTATTGGTGTATGTCAGTGTCATTATGAGCAGTTTTGTACTGTCGATTACGGTAAAACGACTATTAATGTTAGGAATTGGCGCAGGGCGTTATCCATTATGGGGATTAACCTATTTCCGTTGGTGGCTAGCAGACCGTATTAGTAATATTTCACCTGTTTATCTTTTATCTGGTTCGACTTTACTTAACTTATATTTGAAAGCACTTGGCGCAAAAATCGGCCACGACGTTACCATTAGTTCCGTACATATTCGTATGCCATCTTTACTGATTATTGAAGATGGCGTGAGCATTGGTTCTCAGGTGAATTTAGAAAATGCCAAAGTTGAACATGGCCACTTGGTATTAGGTTCAATTCACCTTAAACAAGACAGTTATGTAGGTTCGTATGCTGTATTAGAAGAAAATACAGTGTTAGAAAAACAAGCTCATGTAAATGCCTTAACTTCAATTGAATATGACACGGTTGTACCTGAGGGCGAAATTTGGGATGGAACACCTGCTCAGAAAATAGGGCATATAGATGAGCAAGCTAAATTGCCAGAGCGTCCTAAACTATCGTTTATACGTAAAATTGCTGAATATGGATACTATGGCGTTAGCGCATTAATTATTGCCTGTCTTTTCTTTATTCCAATTTTTCCAAGCTTCCTTTTGGTCGACTGGTTAGATGTAAATGTATTTAATATTAACCCGAACAACCATTTGCAAATCGCGCTTTACTATTTCATTTTAGCGATTCCGGCTAGTGCAATGATGATGATGATTACTGCGGTGATTTCTTCAGGTCTGCGTAAAATTGCATTGCCGCGTCTTGAAACCGGAACCTATGCGGTTCATGGCAGCACGTATTATCGTAAATGGTTTGCGGCCCAAATTTTAGAAACGAGTTTACAAACCTTACATGGCTTGTTTGCCACCATTTATGCGCCTACATGGTTCCGTATGCTGGGAGCAAAAGTAGGTAAAAATACCGAAATTTCTACCGCAACTGGTGTCATTCCAGAAATGCTGACTTTGGGTGAAGAAAGCTTTATTGCCGATGCTGTAATGCTGGGTGATGAAGAGATTAAAGGCGGTTGGATGTCTTTAAAAGCAACCAAAATCGGTAACCGTAGTTTTGTGGGAAATAGTGCTTATATTGCTGATGGGACAGTGTTACCAGACAATGTTTTAATTGGCGTGCAATCAAAAACACCAGATAACCGTGAAATGTATGATGGACAAACTTGGTTTGGTTCTCCGGCGTTGCTGTTACCTGCACGTGAAGCTGCTGAAAAATATCCTGACCATTTAACCTTTAAACCAAGTATTAAGCGCCGTTTAATGCGTGGTTTTATTGAAGGGCTTCGTATTGTATTGCCAGCCGCACTTGCGATTGGGGTGGGTTATATGATCGTACTAGACGTTATTGATGTGATTAATAACTACAATATTGAGACAGGACTGGTTGCATTAACGCTCGCAGGGCTGCTTTATGGTGTTGGCTGTTTCCTTATTGTTGCGCTATTAAAGTGGATTTTGATTGGTCGCTATCAACCGCGTTCGGCACCTATGTGGACCATGTTTGTATGGTTAAGTGAAGGGATTACCAGCTTATATGAATCAGTTGCGATTCCTAACTTCTTAAACTACTTAAGAGGAACACCAATGTTGCCATTCTTCTTGCGTATTTTAGGGGTTCGTATTGGTAAAGACGTTTATATGGATACGGCTGATATTACCGAGTTTGACTGTGTCAGCATTGGTGACCGTGCCGAGTTTAATAGCTTTTCTGGCCCGCAAACTCACTTGTTTGAAGACCGTATTATGAAAATTGGGCAAGTGAACGTGGGGCATGATGTAGTGGTCAATGCGCGCAGTATTATTTTGTATAACGCAAACGTGAGCAATCATGCAGTGTTAGGTCCATTAACACTGGTCATGAAAGGTGAAAATATTCCGGCTAAATCTGCGTGGATTGGGTCACCAGCCGTACCTTGGGTTCATAAATAATTAAGTTTTCAATTAAAAAAGCCTCTGTAGAACAGGGGCTTTTTTGTTTATAATTTTTTTTATTTAAATAAAAGGAAAAGTCTAAGGCATAGAAATAGGAGTATATTTTCCTATAGGAAAATTCCATTTTTTTAGATATGTGGTATAGCTGCACCATTCCTCATAACTAGATAATTTTACTTCTAGCCCCATTCCATCTTTCTCACAGCGATATACAGCCCAAGCCATATTTCTAGATTTATCAAATTTTAATTCAACAAGCTTTGCTTCACTAAAACAGTTTCTTAAAGGGATCTCTAAAAGTCCATTTCCTGATTGATCGGGATGAAACATATTAAGTTTTTTAGCTTCTAATAATTCTTCTTTTAATTCAGGGTAACGAACTGAGGAGTAAGCAGTAGGGAAGCAATTTCTTCCTGGTCCACCATTCGGTGAGTTTTTCATTCTTTCTCCCCAATTGAGAACAAATTCTGTTGGAGATATATCAGATTCTTTTTTATTAAAATAATAAATAGCTGTGAGTGCTATAAGTAGACTAATCAACACAAGTAAGATTATTTTCATCAAATAGTACCTTTGTTACTAAATATCATAATGATTCTAAGGTTGGAGCTTACTCTAAGCTCAAGTAAAATTTTTTACCTGCACGTTAAATTGGGTTGTATCTAATAAAAATCTCTTTTGTGAAAGCTAGAAAGAAGGGCGGAGCACTTTTTATTTTTATACTTCAGATAATGCCCATTGTATTAAATAGAAGAATTTATGATTCTAAATGAATATGCAAAAAATATAATTTTCCCTTATTTTCCCAAAAAAACTGATAATTTGGGCCACCTTCATCAGGACTATTAGGGACAATTTTAGAGCAACCTAATATTTCATAACTATTTGTAGTATTTTCAAAATTTAAAGTACATAAGTATTCTTTCAAGAGTTTGGCACCTAAGTTCTCTGGAGATCCCTTTAAAATCATATCTAATTGATTTATTAGACCATTAGTTTTTATTACTAATTCTTGGATAGATATTTCTTTAAACTCTGTATTAACAATCCATTCTCTAAATGAATAGTTTCCCCTTGTTTCTTGTTTAAGAATACATGCAAGTAACTCATTAATATTGTCTGTGTAGTAAAACAAATCCAAGCAAAAAAACTGAATATAGCTTGCTTGTTCAGTATGAATATACAAGTGTAAGAGATCATCTCCATAGTAAATAGGATTTTTTACTTCTGTTATCTTGCTTATTTGGACATCTAATTTTTTCATATTGAATAATTTAGATTATATGAAATCAACATAATACACCTTGTATACAATCTTTACAGCTGAATAAAACAGCCTCCCAAGCCAATTATCTTCCCCTTTATAAACCCCCATTTAACAATAATTCACCCATTATTTATCCTTACTTTTTAATGATCTAATTTAAAACAAATGTCATTTTGTGTGCTTGACTGCAAAAGGGTTGAGCACTATTCTTTGCCTGCTGGCCACATTGCCAGCCGGTTTTAGCAGACCGTGTATTATCTCCCGCATCAGAGTCATTCCTTCTGAGGAATAGTCTTGTGTGGTGAACTACTCGTCCCTTTCCCGTAGCGGTAGGACGGGAGAGGGACACCTTCGGGTGTGCTAGTTTGAGATAATACTAGTCTGCTAACCCTTTC
>NZ_JAWVAV010000061.1:0-11319 GCF_033599315.1 Acinetobacter sp. OYA S30 | reverse complement strand
AGGCACATCCGAATTAACCGTTTGTAATGGTCCGCCGTCTTTGCCTGTAATTTCTTGGCGATTAGTAAATTGTCCACCAATATCTTTTGCAGCTTGTTCTAGAATTTTTAGCGCTGTTTTAACGTTTCTAGTTCTATCAAGCTGTCTTTGGTATTGCTTCAGACGGTAGTACTTATTAGCAATAGGAATATCAATTAAGCCTTCATCAAATTTCTCTCTGGTTGATTCAAAAAGCTCAACAAATTTCTTGCTTAAGTTTCTGCCCGAATATTTTGTTGGATCATAGCATTCACATTGGCTACGACTAATATCAACTCCAAACTCTTGCTTGACCTGTTCAACCACTTCTTGAGGGGTATCACGGCATGCAAGAGCTTGAACAATAAATATTTTCACAGGCTCTTTTAGTGCTGCCATAAATTCCCCTTCGTACAGCTACGTACAGCAAACAGGACAAAAAAAAGAGCCAAAAGGCTCAATTGATTACACAATTTCCGCAGCATCTTGAAATATCAAGATTCGAAACAAACGGCGGATTTTTTGCGACTTCAATAAGTCGCTTAACATTTTTGCTTGGTCCATAACGTTTAACTACGCCAATAAACTCTTCAACGTCATGACCTGCAAGATAGTGCTTAGGAAGACCAGAACTATCGCTATAAACAATTTCTCCGTCCTCGTCTCTCATCACTCCAATGTGGTAAAGCTCATGTTCAAGTAAGTAACAGAACTCTGTATCGTTTGCACGCTCACAGAAAGAAGCGTCGACAGTTATTAAATAAGTAGGTACAAAACCAAACCAATCACGCATCTGTTGCTCTTGTCGAGCTTTACGCCAGCCACCAACATTGAACATGACTTTTTCGCACTGGCCCAACACCATAGCTTGCTTGCTTTTATATGCAGAAGAGGCCCACGCGAATGCTAAAAACTCGTCATTATCATGAAGCAGCTCAGCAATATGATCATGATCTGGATTATAAATAGGACCCCCAATAGTTAAGTAATTAGCCACAACCCATTTTTTTAGATCTGGTGCTGGTGTTAGTCTAATTGCTTCTTCTTCATCTGCTTGATCAATAAAATCAGTCGGTGGAAATGGTCTGATCTGCTCCATTAAAAATCTGCCTCTTTAAGTTTTTAAGCCACTGACTAGCGAAATGAGCTTGGATCTGCAATGGACCAGATTCATTAATCTTAAATCTTGGTGCTGCCTCTAACCGAACAACGGTATATCCCATTTCTTCAGCAACATCGTAACGGTCCATACTCCACGCTTTTGTAGCCAGCTTGCCCTTTCGGCCACCTGACCAAGGTCCACCAGCAATTTCAACTAAAATACGATATTCAATTAAATGAAAATCAAAACGCCAATGCTTAGTAGACTTAAACTGGAGTTTCTTTTCGTACTTAATTTCCAGATTATCCAAAGCTTGAGTAAATTCTTCTTCAGCCTCTAAGTACTTTTGAGTAGCTTTAGGTAGTGGTCTAGATTTGGACTTAGTTTTAGGTTCTTTTTTTCGTGTAAGCCAAAAGTATTCTGTAGAATCCATTATTCTCACCCATAAAAAAAACCGCCCTTAGGCGGTGGCTAAACTCACAGGCAATATAGTATTACTTCTTAAAAGTTGCCTTATAAAGCTTTGAATTAAAGTAATCCGTAATTTCTTTACCTTCGTTTTGAATTTTTTCCTCATTTAAGGGTAAAAAATCTAATTCAAATTTCAAGCTCATATACTCTGGAATAAACTTCTTTATAGGCGGAGGTGGTTTAGGTCCACCTTCTGTAATTTTTTCGATTAATCCAGCTAACCATAAAATATACTCACCTTCTGAATTATGAGGAGGAATCAAACTCACATCTATTTTTACTTTACATTCATCTAATGGTCTACTAAACAATTCAACAAAATCAATAAAATTATATTTTAATTTAAATTCTGTTCCCTCAATTTCTCTGCGTATACATGTCATAAGTAAGTTCATATTTTCAATACAGTCATGTGAAAACAATTCCTCATCTTTAATTTTGTTATAAATATTTTCCGCAAACATGAGATACTGTGGCATTTCAGCAGCTCCTCATTTTTATAAAGTATTTTTCTTAAGGTAGTCCTATTATAACAATGTTGCAACAAGAAATTTTCCATTTTTAGTTTAAGAAAATTTTAAAAATTATAAAAACGATTATATTCAATAAATTAGTACGAATAAAAGCTATGGAAGTTTGATCTTTCTATTGAGCTTTAAAATGGATTATTGTGTTTAAATCATCAATTTAAAAAGCTTGCCTAGTAGGCAAGCTCCCCCTTTTTTTGATATTTGCGCTGATCAATAAGGTTTAGTGTTACTTAAAGCAACACACTGATAATACTGAAATATTTAAAAATAAAAAAGCCCACTTCCTATTTTTATTCAGAAATGGGCTTAGCGAAAAAAAACGCTTAGACCTGAAATAGGAAATATCTATTCGGAAATATCTCCAACTTCATATTGGCATAATATTTAAGCACTAGCAATAGGGATTGAATTAAAAATATCAAATATTCATATTTAAATAGATAAAGATTTCTTTTTAAATAGTTTTATTTTTAGCCTACATAATTTTTTTACTTATTAAGAGTTATAAAGAATATGTGCCCATCAATAGGTAATACTTAATAAGGTCTTATGTGTAGTAACCATTAGGCTCTAGAGAGTAAGAACTCAAACTGACTAAAAATAAAAAATAATTAATTTTCAATATTAATGATCATATACTGCAAAGTTATGTATATTCCAACTTCTCCATTGTTGAGTGCCTCATATAAGTCTTCATCAACGAAATCTCCAGATTCATCATATAGCCATTTATGAATTTGAATAATTTGTATATTCCCTTTTTTGTCTTTTCTTGCTATTGGGTCTATTACGGACCGAACTATCACCTTCTTCTTCGTCTTAACATCGAGCAATGTGATAATTGTCATTTTAAAATCCTTATAAATATCCTGTATAACAACTACTCTCAATCAATAAAGATTTTTATATTTAAATTACTTAAATAGCAATCTTTTCAATCTAAAAAATAAATAAAAAACACTTTAATAGTGTGTGCCTATTAGAAAAGATACCTTAAATATTCTACTAGCAATAAAAAACCGCTTTAAGGGCTGTTCATCTAAAATTCACAGGTACTTAATGAAGTTTTTTTTCTGTCTTTGCATCTTTCTGGGCTCACAAATTTTTCCAATAAAGTTAGTTAACCACAAAATACTTTCTTCACGATCTTCAAAATGAGGTATAAGGCTTAAATCTACTTTTATTTTGCGATCAGCTAAAGGCAAACTTAAACAATATTCAAAGTCTATTGAGCTGTACTTCAATTTGAGTTTTTTTTCTGCAGCTTGATTCTTTATCTCAGCCATAATGCGATTTAGATTAACAATCAAATTATTTGAAATTTTATTATTTTCATATACCCGTTCGTAAACTGTCTCAGCTACATCAATGTAATTTATTAGCTCTACATTCTTATTCATGACATTTGTACTCCGTTTTTTATAATTATCCGTCTAAAATAATGTTTATTTGAGTTACTAAATTCATCACGTACGTAAATATTGTTAAAGTTTTATCACTTATTTTTAATTTAAATATTTGAATTTATTTAATAATTTTATAATTTACTAATATTTATATACATCTTTGTTCTTAACACCCCTTTTTTTCTATCACTTGCCCATTGAGTTCACCACCCACACAGATATTCATTATAAGTACCAGTTTTTAATCAGACTGGACTATAGCACGAAAGACAACCGCCCGAAAAAGGAAGAAAATTTCTTAAACTATTTAGATAGCATATATGTCTGATTTTACTTGATCCCATAAATCAAGTATTTCATCTCTCATTTCGATTGGTTGTTTTCCAGAAATTATATAAAACGTTTTCACTTCTCCTTGGAAGCTTACTTGGGTTCTAAAGTATGACTCTGTTGGCCTTTGCATACCTGTTCTTGGTCCATACTGCTTTGGAATACTTTCTAACTTCAAATCTGACTCGTCTTTCGACAAGAATTGTCCATGATGGCGACCACCAATAAATAAAGTCATACTTTCACCTAAAAATAATTAATATTTACCAACATACTAAACATAAAATAAAAAATAAAATTATTTTTATTTTTCAAATACTTAGTTCTCAATAGTAAATTATTTACTACCGAGAACTAAATCATCAAATTAATTAAAGAAAAAACCCCGCCAATAACTAGTATGTAGCGGGGCCATTTGCGCCGTAATACGTCCGGCAAGTAAACTCGCAAAGCGTCCTAAGCGAGTGGGGTTTTAAAATCAAAAAACCCGCTTCTAAAAAAGAAACGGGTCATAAAAACAAAAACTTTCAGCGCAGTATTTGTGACATATCATACAAGTTAGAAGATTATTTACAATATACTTTAAGCTTAATTTTTTGATGCTCTCAAAATATCCAAAACTCGCTCAGACATTTCGTGCAAGTTGGATCCTGTTGGAAGCCAAAAATGATAATTGATGTTGTCGCGGTTAAAAACTTGCTTGTAGTACTCAGAGCTAAATGAAGGATCTATATCAGAAGCTTTAAGCAATCTGCCTTCTTTCTCTATCTTTTGCCCATCTAGTTCACCACCAACACAGATATTCATTTTAAGTACCAAATTCTAATTAGACTGGACTATAGCATAAATATAAACATGCTTAAGTGGGCATTCTTAAACGCTTAACATTTAGACAAGCATTCAATTTAGATGATTTATAATGTAACGACCATGTATTTAGGATGAAGACAGCTAATGTGTGGTGTAAATCTAACCATTAAATCAAAGGAACATTACTTAATGCAAAGAAAAGGGGCGCTTTTAACGATTGTACTGGTGGCGCTTGGTGCCCACCACCAGTACAACACAATATCAACTCTACAATTAATTAATATGGAGGTGACACAAACAAATAACTATCATTTCTAATAGAATTTCAGGTGGCGATGTTTGGCGACGAGCCACCTGATTTAATTTTAAATCATAATTGAAATCTAGCAAGTATAAAAACAAAAAGCCCATCAAACGATGAGCTTTAGATCAGTGAATTACTTATACTTCGTCCACTATATCAAAAATATGCCATAAAGCGTCTAGACAGTCAACAAGTCTAAATTATGCTTTTCTACTAATTGAGAAGCTTTTAAACGTTCAACAATTTTAATCATTAGATCATTGGCAGTTATAACGTCGATTCCTTCAAATGCTTTTAGTGTTAATTGCAATTTATTATTAATTACATTTGTAATTATTGATATTTTACCAAAATAATCAGGGTAGTATTTCAAAGTTTCATTAACTTTCTCCCGACTAACGCCTTCATATAGTTTTACAGTGTATGTTTTCATTTGAACCTCCATTTTGTCTTAATCTTTTATCATGACCTAATAAATAAAATCTAGCGCAACTCACCATAATTGCGACCTGAGCTTTAGATTGGTTTGTTTCTTGAGCAACCTTCAACAATCCTTTATTTTCAACCTTATTTTTAATTAAACAAATTAATGCAAACTTAGTTGTAAAATCTGTTTTATCAGAATTTAATAGACTTCGTAAAAGTGCTTGAATTTGATCCGCCTCATAATCACTGATCTCACATCGAATATAAGATTTACTTTTTTGTACTTCTTTGCCAGCTTCACGCATCAACCAGTAAATTTGATTGATATGAAGCCCATCTGGCAAATCACCCCCTTTCATTCTAACTGTTTCACACCATGCGCCAAACTGCTCTAACCAACCGTCAATAGTATATTTAGACCAATCCATTTGTTGTGTTTTTAAAACTGCACTCATTTTTCACCTACCAATTGCTCAATTTGTTTAATCGCCACGCCTGCTTTCACTTGCTCTGTGCTGAACCGTAAAACTGTAAAACCCATCATTGCTGCGGAGTTGTATTTCTCCATATCCCCTAAATAGCCCTTGCCTCTTGTGTGACGGCCTCCGCTCCAGATCCCGCCTTCTACCTCAATTAAAATCTTTGTACCCGTTATTAAAAAATCTGCTCTCCATTTACGTGTTGGATGGAATTTGTATTCCTGCTCAAAACTGATCTTGTGTGTTTTTAAATGTTGTACAAGCGTTGCCTCGCCTTCACTTACAACTCGTTCTTTTTTTACTGAAGCACGGCGCTTAGTTTTGCTACTTCGTTTTGCATAAAGACGTTTGTAATCGGCAAGGCTCATTGAACTCATTCTTCAACGACCTCCTTTCTTGCAAACCACCACAAAACCACCGCCCCACAAATAGAAGCTGTGAAAAATGAAATGAGTAACCCCCACGCTAAAATCTCGAATTTATTCATACATTCGCCCCATCAATTAACTGCTGAATATTTCTAGGTATCGGCATACCTTCTCGGCGACACATCTCTGCGTATTCATGCGGATTGTCGAAAGGATCTGGACCTAATTCTTTTGCAAGTTCAGGCTCTTTTTCTTTTGCCTCAAGTTTTTGTACTGGTGCAGGTTTACGGCCATTAATCTTTAACCGTTCCATCAAAGATTTGAGATGCTTTTGTGCTTCATCATTGCTTACTGGAGTGTGTTCAGGTTCTTTATGCTCTAGTTGTAACGGCGGTGTGTAAAACTCTTGCTGACGGCCTTTTAACTGAGCTTTAGCCACCATCACGTTATAGGTTCTGAAGAAATTATCTTGAGCTGCTCTCATTTGACCGGCTTCGATCAAGTACATAACTTCATCTAATGCATACTTTGTGATTTGGGTAATGATCACCGTACGGTCTGCTGTGAATTTACAAGCACGTGACCAAGCTTCCTCTGGAGACATCCAACTTTCACCGATACACCAGGTGCGAAATTCAGCAAATGACGGCATAAAACGCCCACCTGCTGTAAGTAATCGAGCAAGCGCGTTGTTAAATTGATTTTGTTGAACGCCAACCAGTGTTTTAAGTGCAATTTGCTCAACTACTGACAGAGGAATTGCACTTTCGCCTGTTGCTGGAAATTGCTTATTGAACTGAGCAGCGTAAACAGTGCGAAGAGAAGCGATTAATTGACGCACTTCGTTCAAGGTAATCTCATGCATGACCTACCTCCTCAATCATTGGAAACTTTTTTGCTGGGGTTACATCCAAAATTTGAGATTCATTTTGTTCCTCAAAAAGATTGGAGAAGTAACCCGGCTCTTGTGATTTTTGCCCAGCTATAGAGATTTGCTCTTGCTTCTTGCGGTTAGCAGCGACTTGTTTCTCGTTGTTTTGAACCCAAGAGAACCACTTAACCAGCCAGATGCTTGGTGTATTCAACGAACTTGATTCGTTTGCAAAATACCAGTCCCCGAAGTTTTGAATCATGGTTCTCAAGTCGATTTCAGGTACCGAAACGAATCTTTGTTGAGCAAGTGAAATGAAATCGTATTGAAACTCTGAGTATTCAGAAATGAATTCACGCATTGAATAACGCTTGTGATCATCGATCTGATACTGAGCAAATTGAATTGGAGTTAATTGCGAATTTTCTTCACGCGCATTACTACTACTATCTATATATTGGTTATCGGTTAACGGTTTATGGTTAAGGTTTTTTTGGCTTTCACTTTCAGAACCCAAAATTAACCCACTGGGTTTTTGTGGGTTTTCAGAATTAACCGAGTCGCCTTCACTTTGGTTTTCTTTTGGTTTCTCCTTACGTGGACGTCCACCTTTCTTACCATTTTCACGATTTTTATCACCTACTTTTTGATAAGCGGCGATTTCTGAATCACAACGTTTGTTGTGAAACCCGTCTTCCTCTTCCACAAAAAACTCTTGCAGCACAATTAATACTGCTTCCCTTTCTTCTTGGGTATTTGCACGTAACCGACGAAAAACCGACTGGGTTTCTTTGGGTAATGGTTTTTCATGCAAATAATAGAAATCTAGAGCGCGTCGATAAAAGCATTCTTCGACTGGACTAAGGTGAGCGGTATCTACCATAAAGTCGCTGATATGATGTAAATATTTATACATGGATGCCTCCAAATAAATCTTGGTGTTGCGCATTTGGAGAAATCCAAAGGCATTCTGTGCGGACATCAGTCCCACGCCCTGATGAGATACGTGCACTTGTTTCAACACGTTTCCACTTGGCTAAATAGTCGTTGTAAAGTTCACTCGGATAGCCAGAAACAATCACTTTGCCTTCTAGCTCGAGTAAAACTTTTAAGAGTTCTTCATGGTCTTGGTCAGACATTTCATGACGATAAACACGTCCATTCTTAGCACCTGAATAACGTGTTTCATGAACATAGGGTGGATCTACATAGTGAAGAGTTTCCGAATTATCATGATCTTGAAGCACTTGAATCGCTGGACGATTCTCAATAAGAACACCAGATAATCTCTCTCCAACAATTGCCAAATGATTTGGATAGGTCATCCATAATGATTGGGCGGTGCCATATGCCCTTTTTGTATCAATCCTAAATCCAGTAATTCCTTTAGTAGCACCTGCAGAACCGAAACCCATTTGTGCTCGGATAATTAAACGGCGTGCTTTTTCAATAGGATCGTCACATGTTTCCCATGCTTCTTGAAAGTCATCCCTTGAATAAGGAGTAAAAACCAATTGTTCAATTAATATATTTCGGTGCTCTTCGTTTCTGAGCACTCGAAATAAATTGACGATTTCACCATCAAGGTCGTTATAGACTTCAGCATAAGCTCGTGGTTTTTGGAGTAATACCCCTGCTGCCCCACCAAATGCTTCTGTATAACAAGTATGGTTTGGGAAATGGCTTAATACCCAAGGTGCTAGCCGAAACTTCCCACCGTGGTAGCGGATTAAAGGGTGATTCATATTATTCATGCTTCACCGCCTTCTTTAATCTGAATGTATGTGCTACCCAAGAAGCGAATACGATCAGCACGGCTAAGGCTTCTAATAATTTCCTCAGCATGGTTATACGTAATACGATGTTGACGGACTAAAGTTTCTTTAAAGTCATCTCTCTTTACGGCGGCATTTTTCTTGTCAGCTTTAACTCGCTCTAGGTTCTCTTCACACTTTTTGATTAATGCTTTAAGTGTGTGGAGAGCCGGCTCAAACCAGCTCTGGATTATTTGCTGTTGATTTGATAGATTATTTGTGTTCATTTGATTCACCTCATTTGAATGCCTAGAAGCCTGATTTCCCAGATCAGGCTTTTTTAATATCCAAGCTTTTCTTTCTTTCCGCTGATTTCGTCATGAAATAGGTCATCAACTGTTTCTATACGGTTCATCCAACTTTTAGACATGACTAAAAGTGCAGCAACACGTTCCTTATCAATGCTCTGGTAATCTTTAGGAACGACTTTTAATCCAAGCAAACTCAATAGCTCGCAAAACATTTCAATCTCATTCAAACCATTGTTTTTCTTGTCTGTTTTAAGCCGAGTAATAGTGCTTGGATCAACCTTTAAATGTTCAGCAATCTCTTTTTGATTGCTTATATCAAGGCCATGCAATATACGAGAGACGTCATTTCTGGCACTTGCAGATATATCAACGGATAATTTGTTCATGTTGTTTCCTAAGCTGTTTTTGATGTTCCTAAAAAGAATTCAAATAAGCTTTTGTGAGTTAGTTTTTGATCGCTTGCGTCTACCATTTTTTGAATGGTTTCCATTCTTGGTTTTTTACGGCCATGGATTAGGTGAGTTTCCATATATCCATAAGTAACTTCTGCTTCTTTGCAGAACTTGATACGTTCACTCTCACTTAATCCCCGCCAGTAGCTATGAAGAGTAAGCATTAATACACCTCAATGGTAAATATATTTAATAAATATACCCACAAGGTAAATAAAATACAACCTGTTAGGCTATTTATTTTTTCTACCCATTAGGTATTTTTGAGTTCAGCGCTAGAGGTGAATTACAAAATGAGTGAATTAAAGACTATTCATGAAATTAGACTTGCTAATACAAGGAAGTTAATGAAGGAATCGGGGCTATCTCGTTCTGAATTCGCCGATAAAATCGAAATGGCTTATGGGTTATTGAGTCAATATATTGGCAAGAATCCAACTAAGAATATTGGTGATGAAACTGCCTTAAAAATTGAAGAAGCATTTAATAAACCGCGTGGATATTTAGACCAATCAGCTATTCAAAATGAATCTAACCCTCAAAAAGACTCACTTGGATTCAAGCAATTCGATATAGATGAATTTAAGAAAAAATATAATATTCCTGATAGTGAAGATGCTGTTATCTTCTCTAATTTCATTGAAAAACCTTTATTTATTTCAAAAAGATGGGTTCCAGTTAAGGCATATAGCAAAATGGGAATGGACGGTTATTTTACAGACATGGGTTATGAGGGAAATGCTGGGGATGGTTATGTCCCTACTCATACTGCGGGGGATCGTGCGTATGCAATAAAAGGTACTGGAGACTCTATGTACCCAGCTATAAGAAATGGTTGGTATGTAGTTTGTGATCCAGATGCAGAGTTGACTCCAAGCGAATTTGTTCAGGTTTGTTTAAAAGATGGAAGATGTACAATCAAAGAGTTTATTGGAATACATAACGGAGTTTTAAATCTTTTAGCTGTAAATGGCGGAGAAAGACTAACTTTTGATATGGAAGAGGTTGAAAGTATCACTGCTATTACAGATATTGTTCCTCCTAGTCAGCATAAACAGCATCATCCAAAAGCAATTTAGTTAGCAATTAACTTAATTATTTTGAAATATTGGACCCACAATATGTGGGTTTTTTATTGTCTAAAATTTGTATTCCACCTTATGAGTAGAAAAAAATAGGAATAATTTCACCTCACAGGTATTTACTTTATTTTACCTTGCAGGTATATTTTTTCTCATGAACAGCAAAAAGCCCTGACAACTTTCCACGGCAATCAGGGCTTTCCACTTACATGAGGTTAATTATGAATGTAAAAGCTCCTCCTTTCAACTCATTTGCATTTGTCAGCATGGCTGCTCTTGCAATTTCTGGTGGTTCTTTGGTTGCTTGCCAATTGCAACCAGCTTTCCAAACAAAAGAAGCCCCTTCTCTATTTACCCCTAAGACTCAACCAAGTACTTACGGTGTTTTAACCGCAAAAATCACAGGTAAACATTCTGGCGTTGCCGTCATCAAATTAGATAGCTTCCGTTTAAATGTTAGCTTTGATTTTGAAGCTCATCCAGACAGCTACGGCGTTCCGGGTTCTGAATTCACCGCTGTTGATATTACCCAACTCACAGTAAATGAAATCACTGATGTTAATGGTAAGTCATATAACGATTTCACCGAATTTGAAGACATCCGC
>NZ_JAWVAV010000060.1:0-11678 GCF_033599315.1 Acinetobacter sp. OYA S30 | reverse complement strand
AAAACCACGCTCCTGCGTGGTTTCTTTTTATCTATTTTTTACTCACTAAAATGTTTTTCAATTATATCGAGTGTTTTTGAACTTTGATAAAAAGGAGCTAAGAGCGCTTGAAGTAACGGTTCCAAAATACCGTGTTCATTAAAGGCATCCATAACTTTTGGATAAAAACGTAAAGCTTCAGTTTGTAAGTCAGTTTCGGATAAACCAATTGCACTTAATACTTCAAATAAACTCTGGTCTTTATAAAAATCATAAAAAACTTCGACACCATACAAAATAAGACCTTGCATAAATTGTGACTGTCGTAATTCTTTCCAGTATTCATAAATTAAAACAAAGAACTCCTCAACATCGAGAGGAGTGAGCTGTTTCATAAACTCATAGATTTTTTTATGTCTAATATCTTCCCAGATATGACGTACTAAGCTTTCTAAATCTTCAGCCGATAAAAGGCTTAATTCTGTCAGTTGTTCATGAATAAAGCCGGCAATCCACGTTTCAAGCTTATGCTCAAGACGTTGTTGCTGTAAAAAAGAGAATTTTTTGAGTTTATGTTGCCATTCAAAATGGTAGTCATCCACTCTAGAGGCTGTTAGAAATTTAGGTAATTTTTGTTCTAAGGTTGAAGTGGCAATATATTGGCAAAGCTGTTGGACAGATGGGCTAGTTCTTAAAAACTGATTGAGATAATGTGGAATATGCTCCATTTCCAAAAACTTGGAAAGCCACATTTCAAACTGGTGATCGGATACCAAGTCTTGTAGCTGAACTGGAGATTTCATGGCAGATAAATAAATACGTTGTGCAATTTCCCCAATAAACTCAAGCAAGCCTGCACCAAGCTGCATTTCAAAAGCATAGCGTTTCACAACGGCTTGTAATTGTTCTAAATCCACAACTTCATAAAGTTTAATTTCATCGGCATGTTGCATAAAAAGCTGAATAAATTGCCGGAAATAAATAGGTGAGTTTTCTATAGATAATTGTTTTTTGAAAAATTCCACCTGCTCAAGCAAAAGTGCTTGAGCAAGTGCTGTAGTTTTTGATGAGTTTTTCTGCTCAGTCATTCGCTGTCCAACCGTTGACAATCGGATAACGTCGTTCGCGACTAAATGCACGAGAAGTAATTCTCGGGCCAATCGCACCTTGACGACGTTTATATTCATTACGATCAACTAAACGGATGACTTTTTCAACAACTTCTTTATCAAAACCTTTGGCAATAATGTCTGCCTGACCTAAATCTTCTTCAATGTATGCATAAAGGATAGCATCCAATACATCATACGCTGGTAAAGAGTCTTGGTCTTTTTGATCTGGACGCAGTTCTGCTGAAGGTGGGCGAGTAATTACACGCTCAGGAATAACCGGAGTTTCACTTAAGCTATTACGGTATTTTGCTAATTCAAACACGATTGTTTTATAAACATCTTTGAGAACAGCAAAGCCACCCACCATGTCACCGTAAAGTGTGCAATAGCCAACTGAAAGTTCAGATTTATTACCTGTAGAAAGAACTAAATTACCAAACTTGTTAGATAAGCCCATAAGCAATGTGCCACGAGCGCGCGCTTGTAAATTTTCTTCAGTCGCATCGGCTGGTGAATTACCAAAGAACGGATACAAAGTTTGCATGAAGCTATTTACGATTGAATGAATTTCGGCAATACCGAAAGTCACGCCCATACGGCGAGCTTGTTCCGCTGCATCTTCTACACTAATTTGAGAAGTGTAAGTATATGGCATCATCACAGCTTGAACTCTCTCTGCACCGATTGCATCAACTGCAATAGCAAGTGTAAGAGCAGAGTCGATACCACCAGAAAGACCTAAAATTACCCCAGGAAAACCTGAGCGTTCTACATAGTCACGTGTTGCCATAACTAGGCCTTGATAGATCTCTGCAAAAGTTTCTAATGCAGGAGCAGACTCGACAACTTTATATAATTTTGTATCGCGGTCAAATTCAGCAATATAGAGATCTTCTTTAAAGCTAGGTGCTTGTAAAGCAATTTCACCATTTTGATTGCTGACAAAACTTGTGCCATCAAAAATTAAATCATCTTGTCCACCAACTTGGTTAACATAAACAATATTTAAATGAAGCTGCTTTGCAAGCTCACTTAATGTCTGTTTACGATGCTGTGGTTTACCCACTTCATATGGCGATGAATTAAGCACAAGTACAGTATCAACATTTAATTGGCTTAATTGTTTTACTGTATTGATTGACCAGATATCTTCACAAATGAGTACACCGAACTTATGGCCTAAATACTCAAACACCAAGTGCTGATGGCCTTTTTGGAAATAACGTTTTTCATCAAAAACGCCATAGTTTGGCAAGTTATGTTTATTGAAGACACCTAAAACCTGACCGTCTTTCATGACAGCAGCTGAATTATAACGTTGGCCATCTTCTGTCTGGTTTACGAAGCCGAAAACCATCACAATATCTTTAACTTCACTAAGTTGAGCAAAAGCCTTTTGCATCCGCTTATTTAAATTTGGACGTAACAATAAGTCTTCAGCTGGATAACCAATCACAGAAAGCTCAGGAAAAATAATCAGGTCAGCGTCTTGTTTTTTCGCCTGATTTGCTTGCTCAATCATCTTTTGGGTGTTTGAGTCAATATTGCCAATATGCGGAGAAAACTGAGCAAGGGCAACTTTAAAACTTTTCATTCAAACCTAATCCTAGATCATAACGAATATAAATACACATAGTGTTGATTTTTATGGATATAATTTTTCAACGATGTGTATAGCACGATAATAAACACGTAAAATAGTAAACAAAAATGTCAAGATCAATAATATATACCAATCACATATTTTCTGCGTAAAAATAACGAGATTTTCTGTATACAATAGAAACAAGCTTCATTATTTTTATTGTTTGTATACTGCCTTATCGCTCAAAAATTTGAAATAAGTTTTTATACTTATTTTCAATAATTTGACATTAATAAATTTAGATCTCAACTTTATTTTTATGTTTTTTGTTTATCAAATTTCTATTGATAAGTTAGCAAAAAAGTTACGTTGAAAACAAACTGGATTATTTGGTTACAAATCAAGTTGAGGTAAACAAATGATATTTGGCAGTTTACCTGAACAGATATCTCTAGCAATTTCTCCTTGCTGCTCAATATTGTAAGAACTAAACGCTTTCTGAGGATGGTAAGTATATTTATAAGGGTTGTAATACTTAAAACTCAGATAGTAGGCGGATTGCAGTAACGCACCTTTTAGTAATACATGAATACCTCGTTGGTATTGCATAACATGAGCTAGCTCATGAATAAAAATCCCTTGTATGAATTTAGACTCTAGCGCGTAATTACTGCTGTAGTCAGAAAGATTGACGTATATATTCCCATTTGGAGCCATCAAAATTCCATGCGCTTGCCACGGTAAGTAACGAGTAGCAATAATTTTAGGACGTTCACAATCTAGCAAACTCCCAAACACCCTTTGTGCTAAAGCTTTTTCTTCAGGTGTAAGAAATCGAATTGGATAGCTTTTTAAGTGACGAAATATAAAAAGGGTGAAAATAATAAATTGTCGATATATGACAATTTTAAAAGCGTTGAGAGTGAACATAGTTTTGCTAATAAATAAGTTCATCTATTGGTTTGTAGCATAACATACATCAACTATGTTGAAAGACAGACGCAAATAACTGTCATTTGTTTCTCATGCGGCAGCTGGTCTGTTTTACTTGGCAAATCTTCCATTTTTAATATCATCATAGGCTTGTAAAATCTCATCATAAGTATTCATTACAAATGGACCATGACCATTAATCGGTTCTGTGATGGGTTGTCCTGTCAAAATAAGTAATTTACAACTTTGCAGGGCAGTAATAGAGAAATGCTCTCCTTGGTTTGACATGACTGCTAGGCCTTGTTCCTCTAAAACGTCTTCATCTTTTTGAAATTGTGCCCGACCTGAACGTAAATAAACTAAAGCTGTTTCACCAGATTGAGCAGGGAAGGCGGCTTGCTGACCAGCCTGAAGCTCTACATCTAGTACGGTAATAGGAGTGTGAGTAAGTGCAGGACCTATAACATGGTTAAACTGCCCTGCAATAATATGTACAAATCCAGCTTCATTTTCCAGTTTCACCATCGGTATTTCAGCTTTCTTTAAACTTTGATAGCGCGGAGAGTTCATTTTATTTGCTGCTGGTAAATTGACCCAAAGTTGAATCATTTCAAAGGGACCACCAGATCGAGAATACTCTTCACTAAACAATTCCCGATGAATCACACCAGAGGCTGCGGTCATCCATTGCACATCGCCAGCACTTATAAATCCACCTCCACCAGATGAATCTTTATGTTCCAGTTCACCTGCATAAACAAGTGTTACCGTTTCGAATCCACGATGGGGATGATCATTAACTCCTCTACGTTTCATAGAAGGTGCAATTTTGCCGGGACCTAAATGGTCAAGTAGTAAGAAGGGTGAGAGGGTATTGCCTAACTCATGGTAGGAAAAAACAGAAAGAACTGGATAAAAATCACCGACCGCAAAGCGAGTATCGTTACGATGAATAAAAGCCAGACTTTTCATGCTTTATCCTTTCTGTTGATTGAATTTATAAAAAAGATGAGATGTTTTTATAAGAATGTATTAAGACTGGTATAAAAGTCTTTTGCTCTGAATAATAAATTATGAATAGGTTGAGTCAGTAAAATGCATAAGAGAATGAGATGAGAGTCCTAGATAATAAAAAACCCCAGTTAAAACTGAGGTTTTACAACAACTAAAATCACAACAGCAAATAAAATTAAGGTTGGCATTTCATTGAAGAAACGCCAGAACTTATGTGATTTGTAGTGAGCATTTCCAATAAGCTTTTTGCGATAGTAACCACAAACTAAATGGTAGATCACTAATAAAGCCACTAATCCAACTTTTAGATAAAACCAAGTGGCTTCATGGTAATGTCTAGTTGCATCACCCCAATCTACGAGAAAGTGAGCAGTAATTAATGTGGCAATCATAGATGGCCACATAATACCTCGATACAACTTACGTTCCATCACTTCAAAGCGCTGATGGCTGGTAGCATCATCACTCATTGCATGGTAAACATAAAGACGTGGTAAGTAGAACAAAGCAGCGAACCAACAAACCACAGCAATAATATGTAATGCTTTTACCCACAAAAAGGCATCAGAAGGTGCATCCATCGATAATCCTACGCGGGATTATGCATCCCACTTCTTGAAAATTAGGCAAGCGTTAACACCGCCAAAGCCAAAACTGTTACTCATTACAGTATTCAATTTTGTATCACGTTTTTCAAGCACAATATCAAAGCCTTCAGTACCTTCATCAAGCTCAGTCACGTTGATGTTTGGCGCGATAAAGTCATTTTGAAGCATTAATACAGAGTAAATTGCTTCATGAACACCAGCAGCACCTAAGCTGTGACCAGTCATAGATTTAGTCGAGCTAAGAGGTGGAACTTTACCTTCACCAAAAGCACGTTCCATTGCTTTAAGCTCAGTCACGTCACCTGCTGGTGTAGAAGTACCATGTGTATTTACATAGTCAATTTTATCTACGCCGTGTTGTTTCGCTTCTTCAAGAGCCATCAAGATACAGCGAGTTGCACCTTCACCACTTGGAGCGACCATGTCAGCACCGTCACTGTTTGCAGCATAAGCAACAACTTCAGCAAGAATATTTGCACCACGTGCTTGAGCATGTTCAAGAGATTCAAGAACAACGAAACCGCCACCGCCAGCAATAACGAAACCGTCACGGTCTTTAGAATATGGACGAGACGCTGTTTCAGGTGTGTCGTTGTATTTAGAACACAAAGCACCCATTGCATCAAACAATAGGCTTTGAGACCAGTGATCTTCTTCACCACCACCAGCAAGCATAAGGTCTTGTTTGCCTAGAGCGATAAGGTTATATGCATAACCAATTGCATCTGCAGAAGTTGCACAAGCACTTGCAATTGAGTGAGCAATACCTTGAAGTTTAAATGCTACACCCACGTTTGCAGTGATTGTATTTGTCATGTTACGTGGAACAAAGAAAGGACCAACTTTACGAGCACCTTTAGTTTCTAAAAGTTCAGTCATTTCTACAACAGAAGCAGTTGAACCACCGCCTGAACCACCGGCAATACCATAACGTGGATTATCTGCTAAATCTTCTGCTTTTAAGCCAGCATGTTCAACAGCTGCAACAGCAGAGTTATAAGCGTACATTGCACATACGCCCATGAACCGTTTTAATTTACGATCAATATTGTCAAAATCTTGTTCTGCCGCAGCGCTGACATGACTTTTAAAATTGAGTTCAGCATAAGTTGGGTTAAAACGTGTCCCGGAGATTCCATTTTTAAGTGAATGAGTAACTTCTTCTAAAGAGTTACCGATACATGAGTTAATACCCATACCAGTGATTACAACACGTTTCATCTACAGGTCCCTTTATGGTGATATTTAAAGTCTATGATCATGAGCAGCTATTAAATGATAGGAGAATATAGCTGTAAGAACAGTAGACCCATGTTTTCGTTGCTACCATGATAGCAGAAAGGTTTTTTATTTCTTATGGCAAATCTTTATGTCAATTTTGCATTTAAAAAAAATAACCAAATACACAGTATGTTGCATTTAGGGTTAACTAAAATACACACATTCAAGTTGAGATAAATCCACATTCCACCTAGTATTTATCTCTAATTAGATAAATTAAAAAATCGAGGTACTGGATGACAAAATTTAATAATAATCAATCTGACAATTTGTTTTCTCAGGTCTTCGGAGTGGCTAAAAAGCTCAGTTCTACTGGTTTAAACATCTTGCAGCAAAGTCAAATTGGTGAGGTAAGTAAATTGGTTGAGCCACTTTCAAATGGCAAAACAGTAGAAGGTAGTGCCAGAAATAAAAGTCCGTTTGAAGTGGAGCAGTATGAAAGCCCACAACAAATGTTACGTGAACATTTACCTAAAGTTACTCGTCAGGTATTTGGACGCCATTTTAGAAAGGTCAATGGTATCGCTACATTTATTTCACCTGACTGGAATGAAAAAATATCAAGCTATTTATTTGATTGGTTGAATGACTTTAGTTCGAAAAGTACGTTAACTGAAAAAATTTTAGAAGAAGCGGGGGCTAAAGACTTATTTGAGCTTACAAAAGATACCTCACGCTCCCAACGTTTAAGTCAGGCACTTATTGAACAAAATAAATTGATTGCCAGTATTCAAGGTGCAATTACGGGCGTATCTGGAATGGTTGGAGCCGCCGTAGATATTCCAGTTTCATTAGTCCTAGTTTTGAGAACAATTTACCAAACAGGTAGATCACACGGCTTTGATTTAACCGAAGCAACTGACCAAGACGTTGTTGAATTTATTTTTAAAGAAGTTGATATCAGCTTAATTGCGGAAAAGCAGACTTTACTCTTGGCACTGAAAGCCTTACGAAATATGTTGGAGACTCAAGACATTCAACAGTTCCAGCAAGTACTTGGCTCTTCAAATGATATTGAAACCTTAAAAAGCTGGTTAGTTGATGAAAATGGTGAATTTAAATGGAACTGGTTAAATAAAGTTCCGCAACTTGCTGTGGTAGGCAAGTTTACTCCAGTAGCTGGTGCAGTGCTTAGTGCTGTTTATAGTTGGAAGTTACAAGAAGATGTAGGCCATAAGGCACAAGCTATTTTCGGTGCAGCAAGACATTATTTAAATGAACATCCAAATGAGCATTTATCACCATTACAGGCGTACTATGCGGCGGTAACTCTAATTCAAAAAGCGAGTCCACGTCTTTTAAATGTGGGTGAAAATGGTAGTGTCCATGCTACGCAGCATCATAAAATTGAAAATCATGATGTAATTTCAAAAGTATCTGTTGTGGTCAAATCAAATACTTCTGAAAAAAGCGAAGAAAAAGTTCAAGAAAATGTTCACCAAGGAATTGAGCATCTTGCAGAGAAACATGTAGTTGAACATGAACATAGTGAACAAAAGCCAGCATTAGAGCCTGAAAGTGAAGAAAATGATGATGTTATAGAGGGGCAAAAGTACTCTTAACAATACAATTACAAAGGTAGGGTTTGAAAACTAAATTTCATCCCTATTTAAATTTGTAAATAATCCTGTCAATCATTGATATGGTCAACATTTGGCAACTGCTGCCATGTTGACCATTTTTGCATCTTGGCTTACAATTATGTGCCCTTAAAAAGAGGTGTTTTCTTTTTAAGGTTTTTTAATAACGGGAGAATTGCCATATGGCAACAACGAATCAGTTGATCCGTAAGGGTCGTACGACTTTGGTTGAAAAATCCAAAGTTCCTGCGTTGAAGGCTTGTCCACAACGTCGTGGTGTTTGTACACGTGTTTATACAACTACACCTAAAAAACCTAACTCAGCTATGCGTAAGGTTTGCCGTGTTCGCTTAACTTCAGGTTTTGAAGTATCTAGCTACATCGGTGGTGAAGGCCATAACTTACAAGAGCACAGTGTTGTTCTTATCCGTGGTGGTCGTGTTAAAGACTTACCGGGTGTACGTTACCATACCGTTCGTGGTTCTTTAGACTGTGCTGGTGTTAAAGATCGTAACCAATCACGTTCTAAATACGGTGCTAAACGTCCTAAGAAGTAATTCTGGGAAACTAGTCTAAAAGCCCTTTAGCGTTTCGCTTGTTTGAATTCTTCATAGATTTGTAATTCAAGCGACGTATAGTAAGGCCAGCGTCGTGTACATGACACTTGTACAAACTGCTGGATCATCCTGAAGTGTCATATTATTAGGTGTATTAAAATGCCAAGACGTCGCGTAGTCGCTGCTCGTGAGATCCTTCCAGATCCTAAATTTAGCAGCCAAACAATCGCTAAATTCATGAACCACGTAATGCAAGATGGTAAAAAATCTATTGCTGAAAGTATCGTTTACGGTGCTTTAGAACGCGTTCAAGAAAAAAACAAAGTAGACCCAGTTGAATTTTTCGAGACTACTCTTGAAAAAGTTCGTCCTATGGTCGAAGTAAAAGCACGCCGTGTTGGTGGTGCTACTTATCAAGTACCTATGGAAGTACGCCCATCCCGTCGTACTGCCTTAGCAATGCGTTGGTTAGTAGATGCTGCTGCTAAGCGTTCTGAAAAAACTATGGCTTTACGTCTTGCTGGCGAGTTGCTTGATGCAGCTGAAGGCAAAGGTGCTGCGATCAAAAAACGTGAAGACGTGCACCGTATGGCAGAAGCTAACAAAGCCTTCTCTCACTACCGTTTCTAAGCGGATAAAACAGTCCCTAATCAGGAGAATACTCATGCATACAGTAGCTAGATTCAACATTGCTCTCTACCAAAGTGGGGGCTTTGCGGGTATTTAAGTTGCCCCGCTTGAGTATTCGTGCGCATCAATTTAATTGGTGCGCCCTGTTTTAAAGATAACATTTAGGAATGTAGACATCATGGCTCGCCAAACCCCAATTACTCGTTACCGTAACATCGGTATCTCTGCGCACATCGACGCAGGTAAAACAACTACAACTGAACGTATTTTGTTCTACACAGGTGTATCTCACAAAATTGGTGAAGTACACGATGGTGCAGCAACAATGGACTGGATGGAACAAGAGCAAGAGCGTGGTATTACAATTACCTCTGCTGCAACAACTTGTTTCTGGTCTGGTATGGGTAACCAATTCCCACAACACCGTATCAACGTAATTGATACACCGGGACACGTTGACTTCACAATCGAAGTTGAGCGTTCTATGCGTGTTCTTGACGGTGCTTGCATGGTTTACTGTGCAGTTGGTGGTGTACAGCCTCAGTCTGAAACTGTATGGCGTCAGGCTAACAAATATAAAGTGCCTCGTTTAGCATTCGTGAACAAGATGGACCGTACTGGTGCAAACTTCTTCCGTGTTGTTGAACAAATGAAAACACGTCTTGGTGCGAATCCTGTGCCAATCGTTGTGCCAATCGGTGCTGAAGACACATTCACTGGTGTAGTTGACCTTATCGAAATGAAGGCAATTATCTGGGATGAAGCTTCTCAAGGTATGAAGTTTGAATACGGCGAGATTCCAGCTGACCTAGTTGATACTGCTCAAGAATGGCGTACAAACATGGTTGAAGCTGCTGCTGAAGCTTCTGAAGAGTTAATGGACAAGTACCTTGAAGAGGGTGATCTTTCTAAAGAAGACATCATCGCAGGTTTACGTGCTCGTACATTAGCTTCTGAAATCCAAGTAATGCTTTGTGGTTCTGCATTCAAGAACAAAGGTGTTCAACGTATGTTGGACGCTGTAATTGAATTCTTACCATCACCTACAGAAGTTAAAGCGATCGAAGGTATCCTTGACGATAAAGACGAAACTAAAGCGTCTCGTGAAGCATCTGACGAAGCTCCGTTCTCTGCGCTTGCGTTCAAAATCATGAACGACAAATTCGTAGGTAACTTAACATTCGTACGTGTTTACTCTGGTGTTCTTAAACAAGGTGATGCTGTTTATAACCCAGTTAAATCTAAGCGTGAACGTATCGGTCGTATCGTGCAAATGCACGCAAACGAACGTCAAGATATTGATGAAATCCGTGCAGGTGATATCGCAGCGTGTGTAGGTCTTAAAGACGTTACTACTGGTGATACATTATGTGATGAGAAAAACATCATTACACTTGAACGTATGGAATTCCCAGATCCAGTAATTCAGTTAGCGGTTGAACCAAAAACTAAAGCTGACCAAGAAAAAATGTCTATCGCTTTAGGCCGTTTGGCTAAAGAAGACCCTTCATTCCGTGTTCACACTGATGAAGAATCTGGTCAGACAATTATTGCTGGTATGGGTGAGCTTCACCTTGACATCATCGTTGACCGTATGAAGCGTGAATTCGGTGTTGAAGCGAATATCGGTAAACCAATGGTTGCTTATCGTGAAACGATTAAGAAAACTGTTGAGCAAGAAGGTAAATTCGTACGTCAAACAGGTGGTAAAGGTAAATTCGGTCACGTATATGTTCGTTTAGAACCGCTTGACGTTGAAGCTGCTGGTAAAGAATACGAATTCGCTGAAGAAGTTGTTGGTGGTGTAGTACCTAAAGAATTCTTCGGTGCAGTTGACAAAGGTATTCAAGAACGTATGAAGAATGGTGTCTTGGCTGGTTACCCAGTTGTAGGCGTTAAAGCTGTTCTTTTTGACGGTTCTTACCACGATGTCGACTCTGACGAATTGTCGTTCAAAATGGCTGGTTCTTATGCATTCCGTGATGGTTTCATGAAAGCAGATCCTGTTCTTCTTGAACCTATCATGAAAGTTGAAGTTGAGACTCCAGAAGACTACATGGGCGATATCATGGGTGACTTAAACCGTCGTCGTGGTATGGTTCAAGGTATGGACGATCTTCCTGGTGGAACAAAAGCAATTAAAGCAGAAGTTCCACTTGCTGAGATGTTTGGTTACGCGACTCAAATGCGTTCTATGTCTCAAGGTCGTGCGACATACTCAATGGAATTTGCTAAATATGCTGAAACTCCACGTAACGTGGCTGAAGGCATCATCGCTAAATTCCAAGCTGGCGGTAAAAAAGGTGACGACGAGTAATCTTTCGATTACTATAAGCCCTAACTAATTCTTAGTTAAAAACCAAGTGCTCATGGAGCGACCCTCCATGAGTAGTTAATAA
>NZ_JAWVAV010000059.1:0-12178 GCF_033599315.1 Acinetobacter sp. OYA S30 | reverse complement strand
GCTGATAGTGTCATGCGCCGTGCAATGATGAGCTCTAGTGCCTTTATTGAAAGCCAAAAGCAAGCTGACATCTTTAATCAACCGGTTCAAGATACTCAGATTATCTATAAAGGTAATAGAGACATACCTAAGTTAGCGTCTTCAGAAAATTCTGACTTTTTCCATGATGGCAAGGTCTATTTTTCTTCAAATGGCTTGGTTCAGGATCGCTCAAATCTTGAGGATGTTCAAGACTTCACGATAGGTCAAGCTGCTCGACCTCAAGCTGAGATTTTGCCTTCAATTGAACCTTCTACACCTACTATCAATTTCAAAATTGAAGTGATTAATCAGGTGAGTGGGGCGACAGTTGAAGCCGAACAACTGGATGAGCAAACAGTCCGGATCATTGTAAAAGATGAACTGGATAAGCAGCTTCCAAGAACGGTACCGAAGCTTGTAAGTGATCAAATTGGTAATCCAAACTCAACTATTAGTCGGTCTTTGACTGAGAATACGACAGCAAGACGGAATCGATAGTTTTAGATTCCCCCTTATAGAAGGAAGAGATGTTAATGGAATGTAACTAAAACATTTTAAAGATAACGGTATAAGGAGGAAAAATTAAAGTTGCACTTATAGAAGAGAGAAATGTTAATGGAGCGTAACAGATACCTTTTAAAGTAACAGGTATAAGGAGAGATAAATTTAACATTGTACTTATAGAGTGGAGTGGAAAGTTAATGGAAGGTAATAGCTAATTTTTAAAGAGGTGGGTATAAGGAGGATAATTTAACGCTACCCTTATAGAAGGGCAAGAGCTGTTGACACCTTAAACCTACATCTACTTCTAAAACCCATTGACAGCCAATATTATGAAATGACCACCTTCGGGTGGTTTTTTTATGTCTGTATGCGGAAAAACCGCATGAGGATAAACAGGTTGGAAATTTATAAAGTTCCAAAAAGCAAAAACCCCAGTGTTGGCGCACTGAGGTTTTCAATTCAACTCAACCGATCAAAGTTAAGAGGAGAAATCTCTATATGACAAATCATACATCAAAATCACATTTAAAGGTAGATGGAAAAATGAGCGAATCTGGTGCTGATTATGTAGGTAAGATCCAAAGTTATGCATTACTTATTATTGCAATCTCAGTTTTGATAAGTGCTTTAGGAGGCGTTGCATGGCTATTATTAAAATAAATCAATTTGAATATTAAGAACCGACCCAATTAAAGGTCGGTTTTTTATTGCCTGAAGGAAAGTTATGTACAAGTTAAAGCTAAATCCCCAGACCAGCGGCTATGGCGTAACACCAGGTGATGATGTGAAACGTCAGCAGATGGATGGAGGACGTGGACGCTATTACATCGATGTAAAACGGAATAGCCACATTGTCGATGTGAACTGGAACTTAAGTAAAACAGATTTCAATAAAATGATGGCTTTCTGGCGGGTCTACCAGAATAAGCCAGCTTCATTTTATGCGGATCTGGTGATTGATCAGGGGGAACGTCAGCAATATCTATGCAATTTCATTCCAAACTCGTTCAAGACCAATGAAGTCAACGGCAACCTTTACCGGGTAAATGCACAGCTCGAAGTTGTTCAAAACCAGCCTAACCTGAATGCCGATATAGCATTAATTAAAGATTGGGAGGTCTAATGGATAACGAATATGCCGAATTCTTTTTCAATCGAAAAGTTGATATTTATCAACTGGAATGTATTGAACTCTCACACCCTTCTTTTATGAATACTTACCGGGTAGTCCGTAATGATGACCGAGGGGTGTATGTTCAGCACAATGAAGGTGAAGGGCAGGTGCTTTATGAATACCTGCCTATGACAATTCAAAGATCCGGAATGCTGGGCGATCTAGACCAGACTTTAACAGTCTCTATTTCAGGTCTTGGTGATATTTTGCCGGATGAGTTTGAACGGGTAATAGAAGGTCAATTTCCGGATGTAAAACCAACAGTTAATTATCGGCTTTATAGTTCAGATAATTTAAATACACCGATGCATTATCTGCTTGGCTTACAACTCGCCGGTGTTTCAATGAACCATAAAGCTGTGACGTTCAAAGCTGAATCTCCACGATTAAATACCGCTAAAACTGGAGATATCTTTGCACTAGACCGCTTTACTGGTCTCAAGGGGGCTATATGAAAAGTCATGATCATTTGCTTGATAGACAATATGACGAGGAAAACTACAACTGTGTTCATTTTGCTCATGAAGCTGCATTGGATCTATATGGAATAGACCGGGTGGAAGCACTTGAATTTTTTATGAAGCCTATTAAAGAAAAGGTATTTCTACCATCAAGGTTAAAACTTTTAAATCCACTGCCCATGCCCAAGGAAGGCTGCATAGTCGCCTTTCACTCGAGATACCGAAACAAGCCCCCACATGTGGGGCTTTTTCGTTTGGGCCGTGTTCTACATTTGATGGAAGGCGGAGTTACTTTTTTATCCGAAGAAGTGATCAAGGCAATGGGTTTTAGTCGGGTCAGTTACTATGATTAAGATTATTTATAAAAAGGATGCTTTGTCTGAAGAAAAGACGATTGAGCAGGCTCAAACCATCGGACAATGGCTTACTTCAAAATATGATTATATGCCTGAACATGTCCGTATTTTCCATACAACAAGTAATATGGATCATGCCGAAATTTCATTTGCGAATGAAGTCACGCCGAAAAATGCATATGAGTTAAAGCAGCTTGATTTCTTACCAGGTACTTTTATCGTAATTGAGAATCCTAAAGGTATTGAGCTTGGTGCAGCTGCATGGGCTGCTATTATCTCATTGGTTGTGGGGGTGGCAGTTGCATTATTAATGCCAGTACCTTCAATTACACAAACAAACCAAAATAACAACCAGTCTTCATCTGCAAATAACGAATTATCCAATCGTGAAAATAAAACTCGTGTAAATGGCCGGATTGCTGATAACTATGGAGCCGGGTGGAACACACCCGACCTAATCGCAGTGCCTTACAAAGTTTATGAAAATAACGTTGAAGTTGAACACGTTGTCGGTTGTATTGGTCGTGGTCACTATAAAATTAACGGTGCATATGACGGTGAAACCAATATTGTCGATATTGCCGGTGCATCGGTAGAAGTCTATCGACCAGGCGTTGATATTGTCTCGGGTGAGCCATATTTTTCGCTTGGTACCGAAATTACCACGCCGCCACTAACGGTTCAGCATCAAACTTCTGTTAATGGCCAAGTTCTCCGTCCAGCTGATACACAAAGCTTGGAAGGTACCAACTATCTTCTTTTTGCATATCCTAATGAGATCCTGCGGGCATCTGCAAACAATACGGATTTAACCACTAAGTTTGTAAGTAATGACCGGGTAGAAATCACCAATGCATCATTCACGTTTAATGGCCAGACTTATGATTTAAACGGCACTTACAGCGTTTTATCGGTAGCTGATGATCGGATGGCTTTATCTAATCCAGCAGCAGTTAATCCAAATTGGTTAAAGCTAAGGGAATTATCAAATCAGCAAACTAGTGCTTTATCTCCAAAGCTTTCATCTATTGGAGAGAAGTGGATTGGTCCATTCATTTTGGACAATATTGAACGTAGTCGGGTGCTATGTAACTTTGTGGCCACCAATGGACTTTATACCGTTTCTGCAGGCGGAAATCAGGGCGCTGTTAATGTCACGATTGAAGTTGAAGTAACCCCGGTTAATGAATCTGGTGCAGCTATTGGTAATCCAATGCTGAAGCAGATCATTTTGAAAGGCTCGGCAAAGTCACGTCAGACCGTTGGTGCAACGCTGGATATGGTGACATTTCAGGGACGCTGTAGTGTCCGTGCACGCCGTTTAACTCCAACTCCGGCAGTTACCACTGTTGTTGATGAAGTAAAGTGGCAGGCGCTTTACGGTGCTTATCCTTTACAAAGCACAGTGTATGAACATGAAACAGTTTTTCGTGCACGTACTTATGCAACGACCGGAGCTTTATCTGTTAAGTCCCGTAAGATCAATTTCGATCTTCAGCGAATGTTGCCGACTTATAAAAATGGAGCAATGACGACAGAGCTATTCCCAACATCGAGTTTTGCTGATGCTTTGGTATCTATGGCACTTGATGACAAGATTGGCCGCCGTTCGATCGATGAGATTGATCTTGAAAACATCTATCGGACCTATAATGATGTAGTTGATTATTTTGGTACACCACTTGCGGCTGAGTTCTGCACCACAATTGATGATACAAACTTGTCTTTTGAAGAGCTCGTCACCAATCTTTGTGATGCCGTGTTTTGTACTGCATATCGTCAAAATAATAAGCTCAAGCTTTATTTTGAACGTCCAACTGATAACTCGGTAATGCTATTTAACTTCAGGAATATTATTCCTGATAGTTACAAGCATGATCTTACCTTTGGCGTGATGGATGACTACGATGGACTGATCTATGAATACACGGATCCGGCCGACGATAGTCGTATCAATATCTATTTGCCGGACAAAGGAGCAAAGAACCCGAAAGAAGTGAAATCCGTTGGGGTACGAAACAAGTGGCAAGCTCATTTTAATGCATACCGGATCTGGAATAAGCTTCGGTTTCAACGTAAATCCATCACCTTTGATGCGGCGCCTGAGTCTGAGTTGCTTGTGCTACGTGACCGTATTGCTGTAGCAGATTATCGCAATGGTATTCATCAAAGCGGGGAAGTGGTACAGCAAGAGGGTTTAATCCTCACCTTAAGCCATGATGTAGATTTCATTGCAGGCAAGAGCTATGTGATTTATTTGCAAATGGGGGATGGTACCGTGGACCTTATTCCTGTTACCGTAGGATCTGCCAAGAACAAGGTAGTTTTAGGCCGATTACCGAACGGTGCATTAAAGCTAAGTCCTGATGATTTTGTGAATACTATCTATACGGTGGTTAATGACGATACCAAAGGCTCACTGCCTTATCTAGTCGCAAAAAGAGAACCGGCTGACCAGTTCTCTAATACAATTACTGCAATTAATTACGATGAACGGTATTACCTCAATGACAAGGATTTTATTGATGTACCGGTTGATGATTCACCGATCTACATTCGATATGACCAGCTTGATATTAATCTCGCACGTTTATATCAAATGCAAAGAGGTGATTTACCAACGACTGGAGAAATTAGCTTTGTAGTTGAAGCTGGTGCGCTGGTTTCAAGCTCAAGTTCTTATCGACCTGAAACAAGGATGGTTTATAAGTTTGACTATAATAATAGTCCTGCAAAACGAGAGTATATCGTTCCTGCTGCAACTGAATTACCAGCGATAGATACAGGGGAGTTCCCACCTGATCTGGTGGTGAATCTAACGATTAAAGGTGCTGTTGTTGGACGTGGTGGAGATGGCGGGTTACCACATCTAGCTTACGGAGATTGGGAAAAAGATTCAGACTTCAATTTTACCAAAACCCGGCGTGATGGGTTTCAGGGAGCACCCGGTTTGTTGAACCGGCACAGCAAACTAAACCTGATTATCGATGGCGGGACGTTAGCTCGAGGCGGCTCAGGTGGTGGAGCAACACCAAGTGGTATTTACACTGGATCATCTTATGGGGTTCAGGGAATTCCCGGTGGTGCTGGAGCACCATTTGGTCGGGTCATGACTGGACAGCCGATTTCAAATGACTCACAAGATTATCGCCTCTATCTGGAGAGTTATTTATTGGTTATGAAAATCACTGATGCTGAAGCTTCGGTACCCGGTAAAGGTTACCGAACCCAAAATGACCGTTATGGGTCTCCATTATCAGGTGATGGTGGAAACTGGGGCGAACGTGGCACCAAGTCCACTAATGATGGAACGTGGAACTGGCAATACCATGGAACGACTGAAGGCCAGCCGGGACTGGGAGGACCTGCAATTGTGGGAGTTGCTCCACTTACAACCAAATTAATGAATGGAGGGAAAATCTTACAAACCCTTTAAACTTTAAAAGAACTTTGAGCACCCAATTGGGGTGCTTTTTTATTGTCTAAAAATATCTGGAGAGATTTATGGAACCAGTTTCCACAAGCGGTTTAACAGCAATTTTAAAATTTTATGGTGCAGCAATTATGGTGACTTTAGCGGTCGCTTTAGTGGCAGCAGTTGTATTGATGACACGTATGCCTCGCTCACCACAAGAGTGGGCAGTTGGTTTGATCTGTACGGTTGTATCAAGTCTGGCTGGTGGCTCATTCATTATTGTGAAGTGGGGGCTTCATGAATGGGTGACAGACATATGGGGGATGATTGCACTTGGTGGGTTCTTCTTTGTTTGTGGATTACCCGGTTGGGCTTTGGTCCGATGGATCTTTAACTTCATTGATAAGCAGGAAGGTAAAACGATCGTTGAAGTGATCAAAGAGTTTAAAAAAGCCAGAAAAGACATTGAAAACAGTTAATGCCGCCTTCGGGCGGTTTTTTATTACCTGAGGAAAGTGAAATGAATTTTAGAAATCTACAAAGAACACTTGGTGTTACAGTTGACGGAAAGATAGGGCGCGGCACTCTTACAGCATTATTTAAGAAACTTGGCGCAAATCAAAGCCGAGCGGAAGAGCTAGCATTAGCAGCTAACGTACACTTCAAAAATTATGCAATTCTCTACAATGAGTTGCGCTTTGCTCACTTCATTGCCCAGCTTACACATGAGTCGGGTAATTTCCGATATATGCAAGAAATCGCAAGTGGCACAGCTTATGAAGGCCGTAAAGACTTGGGTAATGTCATGGCTGGTGATGGCGTTAAGTTTAAGGGTCGTGGTCCTATTCAGTTAACTGGTCGTGCCAATTATCAAAAATATGGTCGTGCATTGGGTATCGATTTTGAATCACATCCCGAACTTGTAGCAATTCCGAGTATTGGCTTGCTAGTCGCTTGTAAATTCTGGACTAACAACGGATTGAATGAACTTGCAGATCGTGATGATTTGCTAACTATTACGCGCCGTATCAACGGCGGTACAAATGGCTTAGTTGAACGTAAAGCCAATCTAGCCAAAATTAAAAGTTGGATGTCATGAAAGCTTTAGTATTGCTGTGCTTTCTCCTAACAGGATGCACAGCTCATACGATCAATAACAATGTGAGTGTAGGAATTTGTGTGAGAGCCCTTTAAAAGGGCTTTTTAATATTTGAAAATTTCTTTTTAGTCTTAAGAACTCTTCTTATAAATAAATTTATTGAAATCCTAACTTTGCTAAATATACCTATTCTTTCAAGTATAAAAAAAGGACTTTCGTCTAACATGCGCTTAAACTTTAATAAATATTTTATTTCATGAGTTTCATGATTTTGGTCTTGATAGGTTAGTTTGATTATTGGTCCTAGTTTTACAATATCGGCATACATATCTTGAGCTTTTGAAGAAAAGCTTACCTCCATATAGTGGTGCTTTTCTGTATCATTTATACTTTTAAAGATATCAAAATCATATCTTGAATTATGAAATTCATAATTGACTCCTGGATTGTTAATACAGGTTTCTGTTAATTGTAGATTTAAGAAGAATGCATTTTCTCCCGTATTTAACATCTTTAGACCAACTCTAATGACATCTTTTTCTATAAAGTCATCATATTGATTGGTAAGTCTTGTAGTTTCTAAAATTATATTTGGCCGCTTTCCAATTGATTGTATATGTAAAGTATAGATAGCTGAGAGAACAGCGCCTAAAGTTGAAATCCCTGAAAAAAAATAGAGAGTTAGTGTTAAATTTATTTCTGGTCCAAATTCTGTGAAATATTTAATTCCGAAAAAAAATGATAGGGATAAAATTATAACACTTATGGCTGCTATAATAATTAAGTTAAGATACTTCATATTCAGATCTTTTAAAATAATAAAAGTTTAATGACGGTTAATTATAACGGCCGACCCATTTCTTTACTCTCTTAAGCGTATCTAGATCTGCATAAAAAAATGGAAATAGCTCTCCGTAATAGGGAAGATTCATTAACCCACCTAAATCAGCGTTTGGACCATTATTTGATTCAAAAGAAATTTTGTCTAACATTCGATAGATTGGTTTTAGTGTTTGAATTAATCTATAAAGTATATAAGGTTTGCTCTTGTTTACAATGTATTGGAATTGCCATATATCTGCAGTGAGTAAAGGATGGCCATTAAAATCTAACAAATTAGTATATCCGACACCGTACTTTTCATTTTTACTATAGATTTTAATTAAGTCCTTTTCAATTTTTTCATATTTAACACTTTCTCTTAAAAAACGTTCAGAAAGAAGTACCCATTCATGTATGGGATGCTTATGATTATTATAGTTTGCATTTGTAAGATTGTTTAAGTTTAAGTATCGATTAGTCGTGGCATATGTGCTAAGAAAACTTATTAGATCATATTCTAAAATTTCATCTGAAAAAGAACCGCTGTCAATATCATACTTTGAGGTCAACAAAAGGTTTGCTTTTAATAATTTTAAAAGATTATGCCCCGGTTCTTTTAAAAATTTATCTGACGGTTTTTGATAATTGTTTTGATACATATATTCAGAAACTAAGGCAATTTTTAAAAAACGCTCTATACCGATACTGAGACTAAAAAAAGCAGAATAAAACATTCCATCATGATTGCTGAATAATTCGGCTTTTTTTAAGTATTCTATTCCTGAGAGGATAGAGGTACCTGCAAGATAGCTTTCTTGCAATAGATCATTAAAGTTAGAATTACCATAAATTATTTTTATCATCATTTCACCAATAAAATTATGAAAAATTAATCTATTTTATCTTCTTTTTATCTAAACTTCCCCTGATTTGAATAGTTTTTAATTAACTCTAGGTTGCAGCAGTAAAACTTATTCTTTCACTGAAAGTAAAAAAAAGCCCTACAATGGGCTTTAATTTTAATTATTTAAACCTTCCCATGTCATGGCGGTATAAAAGCTCTCATTTGTTGGCTCACATTTTGCAATCGCAATATGTCTAGCCTCTTCTGAACTGTTTGCTTTAATAATTAATTTATGTTCAAGATCTAGATTTTGATTATCTAAATAGAAGCATATTTGGTAACGACATAGCATATTCATACCTCACTTTTTAGCCGACTGTACCAAGTATAGGAATCATTTGTGGCCCAGTCATCCGAGCCTTACTAATAATCTCGACCAGTTCATCATAAGTTAAATTAAAAGAATCTTCACTATCAAAAACATAGACCATATTTTTACCTTCATATTCTGGTGGTATTGGTGGCACAAAACGCTTAGGTATAAGAGTTTGTGTTAATTGTTCGTCTGTTAGTCGTGTAAAGTTCATGTTAAGTTCCTCGTTAAATGGTTAATTGAGCAAACATTTGCTCAATATAGGTAATAGTTAATAAAAGTGAGCAAATATTTTCTCATTTCGTTATCAGCGGTAATTCATCCCACTTAAATGGATTCCTGCTAAGTTTGTCGCGGCTCATGCTCCAGTTTCGACCAGGGACAAAGCATGGACCGACCCCGATTTTTTTCTTTCCAAATTTACTATGGATACCATCCATAGCTTTCATCAAACATTCCTTTTTCTCTATTTGTTCAAAGTCAGTTAATAAGTCATAAGTATGGCCAGTCTTTGGCTCTAGACTAGTTAATATTACTCCGCACTTCTTATATTTAATTCCTTCTTTGTATATGTCGTTTAACATCCTTGTTGCTGCTTTGACGAAATCAATAGCACAATCTGTGGGTTCAGAAAACGAACCGGTAATTGATTTGTTATAAAAAGGGACATTTGGATCGAAAGGGTTTGACTGTACAAAAGCAATCATACATCCACACAAAAGCCCTTCATCACGTAGCCTTTTACACGCATCTTGCGCATACATTGATATCGCTTCTTTTAGATCTGTTAATTCAGTTACGCGACCACCGAAAGACCTAGAGGCAACAATCTGTTTTTTGGATGGGGGAGTGTGCTCGATCTCAATGCATGATATGCCTTGCAATTCATAGATAGTACGAGCCATAACTATAGAAAAGCGTTTTTGCATCTCTCGAGGTTCCGCACAAGCTAAATCAAGCACCGTATTAATTCCCATTGCTTGAAGTTTTTTTGAATGCTTACGACCGATGCCCCAGACTTCACTCACATCTATTTGAGCAAAGTAATATTCTTTGTTGCACGGATCCATATTCACTAAATCACAAACGCTGTTAAAGCCTGGATTTTTCTTTGCAATATGATTTGCAATCTTGGCTTCTGTTTTACTTCTACCAATACCGACACAAACGGGCAAACCAAGCCATTTCCATATTTGTTGACGCATTTGCTGGCCAACTTTTTCTAAATCAAAGTTCTTTTCATAAGCTGTGAAGTCTACAAAGCACTCATCAATCGAGTACGGTTCAACTTCTTCTGCAGTTACGTAAGAAGCAAGAATCGTATGAAAGCGCCGTGACATTTCTGCATACATTGCATAGTTGCTTGAAAGAACGATTACGTTATGTTGCTGAACAATGTCTTTAATTTGAAAAAGCGGCACACCCATTTTTATATTTAAGGATTTTGCCTCGTTGCTACGCGCCACGGCGCACCCATCATTATTGCTGAGCACAATAACAGGCTTATCATTCAAAGACGGGTCAAAGACTCTTTCACATGAGACGTACATGTTATTTACATCGATGAGAAAAAATACTTTATTCTCATGTTTCATGACTTAATGCCGCGTCATTTTAATGATATGAGTGACAACACCCCAGATAATTAATTCTTGGCCATCCGCTAAATAAATATTTTTATAATCTGGATTCTCTGCTTTAAGCCATTGGCCTTTTTCATCGATCATTAAACGTTTAACTGTGAATTCATTGTCAATTAGTGCAATAACGATATCGCCGTGCTTTGCATCAAGGCTACGATCCACAATCAATTCATCATCAATATCTATACCCGCATTGAGCATTGATAGTGATGCAACTTTCACAATAAACGTAGCGGTTTCATTTTTTATTAAGTGCTCGTTCATGTCGAGAGCTTTATCTACATAATCTTGTGCTGGGCTTGGGAAGCCTGCATTTATTTTTTCTAATGCGTAAGGGATAAGCATATGAGAGGAGGGTACAACTAGCTTGATAGACATAACATCAGACAAAGCAAAACCTTGAGTTAGATAAGGCTTTATCTGGATAATGGACGGTGCAATTTCGCTCATAGAATATCCCCTAGCTTGAATTTGTAACATATTCAAGATGATATGCTAGAGTTTAGTTAAATTTCAAATTTAAAAAGTTGTGGATAAATAATGACTAGTCGTAACTTGTCGCGCTTCATTGTGCATTTGGTCGGAATTTCTTCAATTCTGATCTAGGTTGTGCTACGAACTCATCAGGAGGCATATCTAAGAAAAACTCCTTAGCTTCTTCATGTTTACAATGCAGCCAATCGATCCTTAGTTCAGGAGGAATAACAATAATAGAGCGCTTCTCATCAGTAGGAGCATGAAATTGCTTCATGAAGGGGTGGTGGTCAGAATTAATTGTGAGCATGCTCATAGATCTGATTTCTTCGCCGTTCACAACTGCATATTCATAAATGCCGGCAATTGTAAAAGGCATTTCATCTTTGCGATAAATTCCCCACCATTCAGGCTTATTGTTTATGTACTTTGGCTCGAATATCACATCAGCAAGAATTAAACAGAATTGGTTTTTCTTCCATGCATTTCGAAAACTAGGCTTTTCGTGAACTGTCTCTGTTCTTGCGTTATAAGTATTGTGTACCTTTTTAAGGTCTTTAACCCAAGGGGCCACTAGCCCAAAACGAGCTAATCGCCATTCCATCTGCTCTTTTTTTGAAAATAAGAGTGGAGCTTCATAGTTTGGGTAAATATGAGATTTATATTCAAATGTTGGCTCAAACAGATCCAGTAAGTGAATTCTATCTTTTGCAATCGGTTCATAGTTTGAGCACATATCCCACCTATATTGTATTGATATCTTTTATGAAAATTATTATCTCCGCCTTAAAACTACTTTATCTATATTCATAGTAGTTTTTTAGTAGTTAATTAATTTTCCTTTAATTTTAAATTTTCACTAATATATTTTCTTAATTCTACTTTCTCCAAACCTCTAATGGCATAGCCATAAGATGTAGTAGTAGTCCATTTTTTGCCGTCTAAATCAATATAGTCAAACTTTAACTTTAATCTTAAAAATTTAAGTAGGT